>DATLVQ010000121.1:0-2066 GCA_035577325.1 Bryobacteraceae bacterium
AGAGAACCTGACCGCGATTTTGTCGCAGAAGGTGGTGGGGCAGCCTGCCGCCACGCGGGTGATTGTGCCGTATATTCAGATGTTCCAGGCCGGCCTCGCGCCGGAGGGCAGACCGGTGGGCGTCTTCTTGCTGCTGGGACCCACGGGAACCGGCAAGACCAAAACCGTAGAGGCGCTGGCGGACATTTTGCATGGCAGTGAAAAGAATCTCTTGAAGGTCGACTGCGGCGAATTTCAGATGGAGCACGAGGTTGCCAAGTTGATCGGCGCGCCTCCGGGCTATTTGGGCCATCGCGAGACCCAGCCCATGCTGACACAGCAGAAGCTGAACGCTGTGACGAGCGATCGATGCGGGCTGTCTCTCGTGCTGTTCGATGAAATTGAAAAAGCCGCGCCCTCTCTTACTCGCTTGCTGTTGGGCGTTCTCGACAAGGGCGTCCTGCGTTTAGGCGATAACTCAACCGTCAATTTCGAGAAGAGCCTGGTCTTCCTGACGAGCAACCTGGGCGCGCGGGAGATGATGAAGGAGATCAATCCCGACTTTGGCTTCGGCGCGGGCGCCGGCATGGAGCGGGCGGATCTAACGAGCAAACTGCAGAACATCGCGCTCGTTGCCGTTCGCAAGAAGTTCTCCCCGGAGTTCGTCAATCGGATCGACTGCGTGATTACATACCAGCCGCTGACGCCTGAATCGCTCTCGGCCATCCTGGATCATCAGATTTCGGACCTGCAGAACCATGTCAACACGCGCCTGGGGCCGCGCTGTTTCACTATCGAAGTGCCGTTTGAGACGCGGCAGTGGCTGCTGCGGAAGGGCACCAGTGCCGAGTATGGAGCGCGTGAACTGAATCGCACCATTCACAGGAATCTGACACAGCCGCTGGCCACCATGGTCGCGACTGGACAGGTGGATCCAGGATCACGCGTGCGCGTGGAGGCCACCGAAGATGCCGAATCGCTCGTGCTGCGCACTACCGGTCCGGACGAGGCCGAAATCCCGGCGCATCCCACGGTTTTGCTGGTAGACGATAATCGCGACCTGCTGCACTTTCTCGAGCGACTGATGGAGGAAGCGGGCTGGAAGCTGCTGACCGCGGAATCGGCCAGCGGCGCGCGCAAACTCCTCAACGCGCAGAAACCGAACGCCGCGCTGCTGGATTACATGCTGCCGGACGGCAACGGTGTCGAGCTAGGCGTGCAATTGCGCCAGAGCGCGCCACGCATGCAGGTGATTGTCATGACCGGGTCGGTATTGCCGCCGGAAGAAGAGGCGATCTGCGAAGAGCATGACTTCCCGGTGTTGCGCAAGCCGTTCCTGGCCTCCGACGTGATGAACCAGATTCGCAGCCGGCTCACACCCGCAGCCGGGGCAGGAGCAAGATAGACCCGAGCCTCGTCCTCAGCATACTCCCGTGGCTAGCCACTGGCACGTAACACTGGCACCTTCTGCTATCGGGAGCAGATGGCGACGATAGAATTGCCGTCCGCGCTGCGCACTTCTTCCAGGATCTTCAAGCCGGCGTGCTTGACGAGCAGCCAGCGGAACGACTCCACGGTATAGGCGTAGCGGAAGTTGAGGAATACGCGCTCGCCGCGCGGCAGGGTGGGCTCGCCGGGTACGGCCAGCGTCAGGTCGCGATCGGCGCGAAAAAAACGCGTGGTGAGATGCAGGCCGGCGTGGCGATCGTCGCGTTTGTGCTCGAAGCGCAGTTCGCCATCTTCCTCCCCGATGCCCACGGTGGCCAGGGGGGCGAGCATGAAGCGGCGCACGGCGGGTTCTTCGTGGCGCGTAAGAACGGCCTCGTGAAAAATTTCACCGTCGATAACCAACCGGTCTCCATTGTGCATGCACTCGGCAATGTGCCGGATCTGGTCCAGTGGGTCGAACCCACCGAGCGTGTTTCCCGCCATGACGAAAACTTTTGGCGATTCGGCGGCGTCGGAAGCCAGTACCAGGTGCATGGGGCTGGAAATATCGGCTTTGATGCCAGTGGTTTCGATCTCGGCGTCCTCGGCGGCGGAACAGGCCAGTTCGAGCAGGGTCTGGCTCGCGTCCACGGGAAAAT
>DATLVQ010000122.1:0-11024 GCA_035577325.1 Bryobacteraceae bacterium
ACAGAAAATGGCTGTACAACACCGCTGGACATTGCAAAGTTCTTTAGTCGCTCAATGAGCGCTTCGGTTACCTCTTGACCCTTCGCAAACAGCAGAAGACCATTCTTGGCTCGAACCTCACCGTTGATCACCATCCCGCAGCGCAGTTCGTGCACGCCGACCAGGCGTGCTTGAGTTCCAAAATCCGGTACCTCCGCCGCCTGCAGCGTTGCGATGAGATCGAGGTTGTGCTCGCGCCGTACCCGTATCTCCGACAATGCAGTTTCCCGGGTTAGCCCGCGAACAAGGCCTTGATCGAATTCACTGGCAATCTGTAGCAGCTCCACGCCGATATCCACACACCCCAGGATCTCCGTCTTGGCAGCAACGGGCTGCGTCATCGCCTTTTGCTGGGCGCCAACTATCCGCGCGACCTGCTCGAGTCTAGGGATCCGGGCAAGGAGTTTGCCGGCCACCTCGTATTGGGATGCAAAGGCGTCCGCTTCGCTCTTCGACAATTGAACTCCAGAATATGCTCTTTCCAATACATCCGGAGAAATCGTGACACATCCAATCTGCGAGAGCATCGCCGCCACCTCGTATTGCCAGGGGTCTGGTAATCCTAGCTGACCCGCCATGTGCCTGACGTAGCGACGAATGCGATGTGAGCGGCTAAATGCAGAAGGGTTCGTGAAACTGAGGATTTCACTTAGCAGTTCAATGCAGCCGCTGAGAGTATGCTCGAGCAGTTCGCGCTCCGCCTGAACCAACCGATATTGTTCCAAAGCGGCGGTGAGCGTTATCGCTAGCTGTTCGGTAGCGCACGGCTTGGTGAGAAAGCGGAAAATGCTGCCCTCGTTAACCGCCTGTATTACGGCGGCAAAATCGCCCTGCCCCGATAATATGATGCGAATCGTGTTCGGGGACGCCTCCTTGACCTTGGCCAGGAACTGAATCCCGTTCATTATCGGCATCCTAAGATCCGAGACAATCACCGCGAACGGACCGCCCTTTTCGATTGCTTCTAACCCTTGGACGGGTCCCTCGGCCGTCGAAATCTCGAACTGCTTCCTCAGTTGCCGTTCCAGCGCTTGAAGGACATTTGGTTCATCGTCCACACAGAGAATGCGCCTTGTCATGTTTGCTGTCCTTTGAGGCTGTACTGGCTGGAGATCTGACGCCATCCCGGAAGACGATCTGTTAACCCGAGCTTCGTGAGGTGGTTCGTGTCGAGATCTATCCGACAACCGCCCTCCGCCGGACCTGACATTTCGTGCTCCAACGCATCGGCTACGTGAATTGCCGTCCCCGCGGCGAATGCGGCTTCCGAGCTCTCAGCAGGCCTATGATGAAATGCAACGGCGTTGCACACCGGATCAGGCAGCCCCCAAAGCCAGAGTAAATATGCACCGACCTCCGCATGTGTGGCACCCAAGGCTTGCCGCTCGAGCTCGTGGCAGGCGACTGCTCCGTCCCGGACGGCGGCCAGGACCAGGCCATATTCCGCCGGGCACTCTGTGGCTAAGACCAATTTGCCGACGTCGTGCAGGAGGCCGCTGACTAAGCAGGTATCGCATACTTTCTTGGGGGCATTCTCGGCTTTGGCAATTATACTGGCAACCACACCGGTCGCGATGCTGTGTCTTTGCAACTCCTCGATGAAACCGTGTGCCAATCCGCTCTGCTGAAATGCCGAAAACACGGAAGTGGACAATGTTAGAGCCTTAATCGTATCCACACCCAAGTAGACAACGGCTTCAGCCGGGCTTGCGACGTAGCGGTACAAACCAAAGAATGCGGAATTCGCTATTTGAAGTACCTTCGCCGTCATTCCTACGTCTTGCGCAATAATCTGCCCCAACTCTCGACTGGAAATCTCCGGGTTTTGAAGTGACTCGACCAACCTCGTATAAACAGAAGGCAAGCTTGGCAGCGAGGTCCGGCGAGAGGCCAAGGCTCTCAGGCGCGGTGAGACGAGAATCTCTCGAATGCACAGCGCTCGGTCCAGCGTAGCCCGCAAGGTCGCGGCATCGCAGGGCTTCACAAGGTACTGGTGAGCGGTTGTCGCCGAACCAAGGACCAGGTCGTGTTCCACCGTGCCAGAGAGCACGATTCTTACGATGTTCGGATACCGCTTAAGCACCTCCGTGAGCAGTTCCGGACCACTCATGCCCGGCATTCGGATATCGGAAACGATGACATCAAATTCATGTTCCTCAAGCTTCTGGAGCGCGTCTTTGCCGTTGGTACTGAAGGCCATCTGCCACTCGCTGCGCATACTGTGGAGTGTTCGCTTCAGGCCGTCGAGAATATTTTGTTCATCGTCTACGAACAATATTCGCTTGGTTATGGGCCTTGTATTGCCTGGCTGGACGGCTTTATCTACAAACAACATCGTCTTCCTCTTTTTGCTGCTGAGCCTGATCCCTTTGAATCGGCAAACGGATCATGAAGGTCGTACCGGCGCCCTTCCGGGTTTCAAACTGAATCGTGCCCTGATGCTTCCGGACCACAACAGCGTGTGCGATGGCGAGACCTTGTCCGGTGCCTTTTCCAACATCCTTGGTGGTGAAGAAAGGGTCGAAAATTCTGGCCTGGACGGCATCGGGGATTCCTGAGCCCGTGTCTGCCACTCGAATCTCAACCCAGTCTCCGTTGCACGCAGTACTCAGTACGATGCGCCCCTTATCGGTGCCTTTATTCTCGAGACTATCGGAGATTGCGTCGGCCGCATTGATGATGAGATTCAGTATCACTTGGCTAATATCCCCCGGATTGCCTTGGATCGTTGGCAGATCCTCATCGAAGTCGGTGGTTACGTCTGCTACGTACTTCCAGGCGTTCCTGGAGACAAGAATTGCATTCTGAATGATGTGGTTCACATCGACAGCAGTCTTGGCCGCTGTGCCCGGATGCGAGAGTTCCTTCATCGCGCCAACAATCTCCGCAACTCGCTTTACTCCCTCCAACGACTGCTGAACCGCTTTGGGCACTTCGGCAAAGAGATACTCCAGATCGATATCCCGAGCGGGCTGGTCGGGCTTGCCCAGCACCTTCCCCATCGCAGGTCCAGAGCCAGTCATGCATCCCTGGTTGGCCGCCAGGAGCTCGTTAAACGAATCCGAAAGGAAATTGAGGTTATCGCCGATATACTGGATCGGCGTGTTGATTTCGTGCGCAATGCCTGCGGCCAACTGTCCGATGGACTCGAGTTTCCAAGACTGTGCTAATTGGCGCTCAGCGCGTCTCCGTTCCGTAATATCACGAACCACCATCGTGAGCCTATGATTTTGGGGGCCTTGCACACACTCCGAAGGCGATATCTCCAAAGGCATTCCCCGGCCGCTCCTGTGCAAACCGGGCAGCTCGATCGGAGCGCTAACCGACTTGCCGATTCCAGTGCCCGCGTGAAAGTGATCGCGAAAACTGGGCGCAAACGAATTGAAGTCAAGGCCCCTCAGCTCAGTAGTTGAAAAACCGAAAATCGTCGCCGCCGCATCGTTTGCGAACTGAATGATGCCAGCTTCGTCGGTTGTGATGATGCCGTCCGAGGCAGTTTGCGCGATAACACGATAACGCTCCTCCGACTCGAGAACCCGACAGCCAACGCGAAGTCGCAGTTTCACGACTTCAGGATCAAATGGCTTGGTCAAATAATCATCGGCACCCGCCTCCATACCGGCAACGACATCTTCCATGTCCGTCTTGCCACTTATCAACAGAATATAGACGTATTCATTTCGGCGCTCCCTGCGAATTCTCCGACAGATTTCCGGGCCATCCAGCCCGGGCATCACCCAGGCCAGTATCGCCATACGCGATCCGCACTCGGAGCGAAGATGTTGCCATGCCTCCTCGCCGTCCGGGACGGTCGTGACGCCATATCCCCACTTGGTCAACAGCCTCGTCAATACCATCCGAAGGACTGGATTGTGATCTGCCACCAAGACGTTCATAATTGGAAGGATAGCGGTGTCCCGGGGAACTGGTGTGTCACCGTTGCTGAGGGTCCATTACCCGGCGAGTTCTCAGAGACGACAATTCGCGTCGGCATGAGCCACCATCGCCTGGCTGGTTGAAAGAAAGATAGTTGCTAGCTGATCCAAGAGCAGCGGTAGTTCTCCGCCGGACCCGTCACTGCAGCATTGCTCAATGTGTTTGCACAAGGCCGCCATTTGCTTCGCGCCTACCTGGTTCGAGCTCCCCTTGAGGCTGTGAACCTGTTCCCGAAGTTCGGTCGTCCACCCTCTTCTCGCGGCCTGCCGTAATTCTTCTATGCGCACGCGACTGTCATCCATAAATGCAGTGATCACATCATGGAGAATTTCTGCGTCAGCCTCACAATCCAATTGTTGCAAGCACTCGGAAACGTCCCAGAGGGGCTCACCACTTTGCGACGTGGAACGCATCGATTCGTCGGTGATTCCGCATAACGACGAGGAGGGAGGGGAGGGTATGATCGTACTTTCCTTGTTCATAAGCCCAAAACCCGGTTTTTGAGAGCAGCCACAGAAGTAGGTTGATCTCCATCTAAGCTGTACAAACTCGCCCTTTAACGATCATTGCATCGGTTATCTACCGCGTACAACGTTGTCGTTAGATAGCATTGTTGCGGACGGTATGCCTCTCTACGGCGCTACCCCGAAGAAGGCGGCCCATCGTGATTACAGAGAATAGGGAATTCGGCCGATATGGATTAGGGTGGTGTTTCCAACTTGATGTTGCTCGAGCAGGTACAATTCGCGGGCGGCCAGACTCTACGAATTTGCTCGCAGATCACTCGCGATACCGGACGCGCCGAATCTTAGGTTCTGTCACGACCGGCTTGGACTCGTCGCAGACCTTAACCAAAGATGACTTGCAACAGCGACATGCGCGGCGCAACTCTAAGATGTAGGTATTTACATTTCTTCGGCAAACCTCTAGCTAGCCCGAGTCGTAACCGCCGCACAAGCCAAACGGCAGCTGAAGAGACCGAAACAAAGCTGGGGCTGTAGTATGGAAGTTCTATCCAAGCGCCGATCAATCACGGTATTGGCTCTTTGTAGCCAATTGACGTTGTCGGTTCTGGGGGACACCAACCGCCCGCAGCGCAGGGTTTTCACCAGCCTTCAGCAGATCCGGGAACTGACAGTCGAAGAAGCAAGCCGCGGTTTTCCAGTTCACATCAAGGCTGTCGTGACGCACTATGACGGTGCGTCAGGCAATTTATTTATTCAGGATGCGACCGCAGGGATTTACGTTGAAACCGAGGGGCCCCTACAGATCGAGAGGGGCCTCCAAATCGAGTTGAATGGTATCACCGATGCGGGTGAGTTCGCACCAATGATTCGAAAGCCGGAGGTTCGCGTCATCGGTCCAGGCACATTGCCTAGACCACTACACATTTCACTTAACAGCTTGGCATCCGCAGTTGATGACAGTCAATGGGTTGAAGGGGAGGGCGTCGTCCATGCCGCACTCCTCGAGGAAGGCCATCTAAATTTGTACCTTTCGACGACATCTGGCCGTCCTGCAAAAGTAACCGTTGTGAAGTTCCCTCGAATTGATCTTGACCAGTTTGTAGGTGCCCGGATACACTTCCGCGGCGCCTTTGGAGCGACCTTCAATAAACGGCGCCAGCTCACAGGCTTTGTCGTGCACGTTCAAGATCTTGTGGATATGTCAATCGACACGTCCGATCAAACGGCTGCATGGGCATTGCCTTTGCAACCTGCCAGTACTCTATTGCAATTTTCTCCGAGAGCCGGCGTTGAAGAGCGCGCCAGAGTGCGCGGTGTTGTTACTCTCCAAGAGCCGGGCCACGCCATCTTTATTCGGGATGGCGATCAAGCAATTAAGGTGCTGACGCACTACTCATCCCGCCTGCAACCTGGGGATCAGATCGACGTTGTCGGTTTCCCGGCGCTGAGCGGGTATACGCCATCCTTGCAGGACGCAGTAATCCGCCACATCGGGCGTGGACCTATACCTGAACCCATTCGCACTACAGCCGACCATCTATGGCGCGGCGAACACGACGATGATCTGGTTGAAGTTGATGGGCAGTTGCTGACGCGTCTAAGATCTCCCAATGGTCAATTAACGATATCGCTTACGTCCGGCGGGCACGTATTTACAGCACAAGCCGATTCCAGCGATGCCAAGGTTGTGGACCGCCTTGAGGCAGGCAGTCAAGTACGCATTACTGGCATCTGCGTTGTGGAGACGGGTGGTGAGTGGAACGCGCCGGTGTCTTTCCGCCTGCTGCTCGCGTCGGCGCGAGATGCGGTCGTAGTCAAAAGACCCTCATTTTGGACACTCGAGCACGTGATCTGGTTCTCGATTTTTTTGGGAACGGTCGTTTGTGCAGCCTTGGGCTGGATATTAACTTTGCGCCGGCGCGTGCGCGCACAGAGCGCAGAACTGGTCAATAAGAATCGAGAACTGCAGCAGAGCTCGGAGCAATACCGACTTCTTTTTGACAAGAACCCGGACCCGATGTGGGTGTTCGACCCGGATACGCGCGCGTTCCTCGAGGTCAATGAGGCTGCCGTAAATCAGTATGGTTACTCCCGGGAAGAGTTCCGCGAGATGACCATCGACGAAATCCGCCCCGTGGAGGAACTCCCTCGTCTGGCGGAGGCCCAGAAGACCACGCTTTCCCGGCAGGACGAAAACCCCCTCAATGTTGGCACATGGAAGCACTACAAGAAAGATGGAACTCTGATCGATGTATCCATTACAACTAGCCCGATCACGTTTCACCAGAAGGACGCCTGTCTGGTTCTGTCGAATGACATCACTCAAAACCTGAAAGCACAAGAAGCCTTGCAGGTGAGGATGCGCCTGGCAGCAGCTGAAGTCGAAGTTGGAAATGCCCTCGGGGGAAGCGACAGTTTGCAGGCCATCCTGGGCACATGTGCGGAGATTATGGTCCGTCACTTGGATGCAGCCCTGGCACGCATCTGGATTCTGAGCGAAGACGGTGATGTGCTCGAACTGCAGGCCAGCGCGGGAATGTACACGCACACTGACGGTGCACACAGCCGTGTACCCGTGGGCAAGACGAAGATCGGCCTGATTGCTGCGGAGCGCCGGCCACACTTGACCAACAGCGTCATCGGTGACCGACTCGTAAGCAACCAGGAGTGGGCGCGGCGAGAGGGCCTGGTGGCATTTGCGGGTTATCCGCTGATTGTCGGGGAACAGTTGTTGGGTGTGGCCGCTGTGTTTGCGCGCAAACCACTCACAGAGCCTGTTCTGCAAGGTCTCGCTTCTTTTGCGAATCGCATGGGGGCGCGAATTGCGCGCTCGCGGGTGGAGGAGGCGTTACAGCAAGAGCGCACTCTCATGCGCACACTGATTAATAACGTGCCGGACTATATCTATGTAAAGAATCGGCACCACCAATTTCTCCTAGCAAACACTGCGCTCGCCCGTCGGATGGGTGCGGCAACCGGGGACGATCTGCAAGGAAAGAGCGACCGTGACTTTTATCCCGAGGAGATAGCGGCCAAGTATGCGCGCGACGAGGACGAAGTGATGCGCTCTGATCACGGAGTGGTCAACCAGGAAGATTGGACCCTCGACGCGGCGGGCAACACAGTCTGGCTCTTAACGACCGAAGTGCCTTTCCGGGACACGGCTGGTAACGTGGTTGGGCTTGCAGGTATCGGACGCAACGTCAGCGAACGGCGAGCGGCCCAAGCGGCGCTTGTGGAAGCCAAGGAGGCCGCAGAAGCGGCCAACCGCGCCAAGAGCGAATTCCTGGCGAACATGAGCCATGAAATCCGAACTCCATTGAACGGCGTGATTGGCATGATGGGTTTGCTGCTCGATACTGACATGACACCGGAGCAAAGAGATTACGCGGAAACGGCTAGTCAATCCGGCGACATTTTGCTAACGGTTATCAATGATATTCTCGACTTCTCCAAGATTGAAGCAGGTAAGCTAACGATCGAGTCTTCTGCGTTTGACCTTCGCCTGGTGATTGAAGAAGTGGCCGAAATGCTGGCTTCCAAGGCAGAGGAAAACGGTATCGATTTAGTTGTGCAATATGCGCAGACCATCCCCCGTCGCTTTATGGGTGACGCCGGTCGAATCCGGCAGGTGGTCACAAATCTCGCTGGCAACGCCGTAAAGTTCACCGCAAGCGGCCATGTTCTGATCGCAGTGGAATGCAAAAGCAAGGATGAAAAGGGAGCCCAGATACTCGTGTCGGTGAGCGATACTGGCATCGGAATTCCTCCCGAAAAGATCGGATCCCTGTTTGAGAAGTTCACGCAAGTCGATTCCTCAACTACGCGTCGGTACGGAGGAACAGGACTAGGGTTGGCTATTTCCAAGCAACTCGTCGAGCTTATGGGGGGTTCGATCCACGTGGAGAGCCACCTGGGAGAAGGTTCCACCTTTTCGTTTATCCTACCTTTGACGATCGACGAACAGCCCAGCCCGGCCCCGGTTCCCATCGTTGACTTGGCAGGCTTGCGAGTCCTGATCGTAGACGACAACCAGGTAAATCGCCGCGTAGTGCATGAGCAGATCTCCAGCTGGGGAATGCGGAACGGAAGCTTTGCCTCAGCGGACGAAGCGCTCGAAGCCATCTGCACTGCCAAGGCAATCGGAGATCCCTACCAGATGGTCATTGCCGACTACCAGATGCCCGGAACCGACGGAGCCACCCTCGCTGCCATGATCAAGGCTGATCCCGCGATCAAAGACACCGTGATCGTCATGTTGACCTCTGTCGGCCAGTGGCGCGAAATAAGAGGCCTGGAAGGCGTCAGCATTGATGCGTGTCTCGTCAAACCGGTTCGACACTCACAACTGCTGAATACCCTCGCTACCGCGTGGTCGAATAAATTGCAAGCCGCATCCGCGGGCCCGACGGAATCAGAATGCCAGGCCTCGCTTACCGCCCCTAAACCAAGCGTGCGCCAGAGACTGGCGGAGTGTACGGTCCGGGTGCTTGTAGCCGAAGATAACGTGGTCAATCAGAAGGTTGCCCGCCGGATGCTGGAACGACTCGGTATCCGCGCTGATGTGGCAGGGAACGGCCGGGAGGCAGTACAAATGATGGCCGACCTGTCTTATGATGTGATCTTCATGGACTGCCAAATGCCCGAAATGAATGGATACGAGGCTGCCATGGAGATTCGTCGCCTTGAGAAGCCGAATCGGCGTGTCGCGATTATCGCCATGACTGCCGACGCGAGCGAGGTATGTCGCGAACAGTGCCTAGCCGCTGGAATGGATGACTTCATTGCCAAGCCTGTCAGGCCGGAGCAGATGAAAGCAGCCCTGCGAAAAGTCGTGCCCGCGTCTGCATTAGTAACTCAGACCTGACGCTGAGGCTCTGGTGCACGCTCAGGCCCCCCCCTTTTTTCTACCAACGAACCGCAACTGCAGCAGCGGAGGTGTTGGATGAAAATGTGCCGTTCCAAACCAATGGATTGATGCCGCGGGCCCCTAACCGTACGCGAGTCTTCTGAACATCTGGCTTCCTCCTTTTCCGTGCACAAATACGGAGCGTTCATATGGCGAACGGCATACTTCTTCAAATGAGTTCCAGTTTGTTTAGAACAATACAGCAGAAGTTGACTTCCTTAAACACGTATTTGAAACTGGTGTTTAATGGTGTTTAATGAAGGCATCACGCAAGGCGCGGCGTCCGGCCAGCCCTTTGAATAAGCGAGCGCCGGACGCTACGCGAGCCAAGTTACTGGTTGCGGCAGGGCGCATGTTCGCTGAGCGAGGCTACCATGCCACAACGGTCCGCGACATCTGCTTCCGCGCCGGTGCGAACGTCGCGCTCGTCAATTATTATTTCGGCGGCAAGCAGGGGCTGTATACAGCGGTTTTGCACCAATTGATGGCCCGATCCCCGCACCTTGAAGAGATGCGAGGCGCTCTTGATCAGGATGCGCCTCCCGAAGACACGCTACGAGCAGTTATCAAAGCCAGGCTGCATGGTTTGTGCCCGGGCGTTTTGGCGGACGAGAAGTCTCGGATCCTAATGCATGAACTTGCGCAGCCGACGCCGGCGTTGACGCGAGTGATCAATGACATATCGCGCCCGCTTTACGAGCGAATGCTCGCACTGGTCGGAGGCATCATCGGCCGGCGGCCCCATGATGAGAAGACGCGCCTTTGCGTGCACAGCGTGATGGGGCAAATGATCGTCTATGCTCTGGCCCGTCCATTTCTAGTTCGGCTTTGGCCGGAACTGAAGATGACGCCCGCGCAACTTGACCGTATTGCGGGTCACATTGCCGACTTTTCTCTCGCGTATTTGGGCCAGGCCGGGAACAGGAAAGCGGCGGCAAAGACAGGAGTATCTACAAAGACAGGAGTATCTAAATGATGCAGCAGGAGACGGGGGAAAAAAGAGATGCCAGTCCCGATATAATCGAACCCCAACCGCAGCGTCAGAATCCATCTGCCGCACAACCCGGCGCGCCCCGTTCTCGCCGTAGGATCGTCTTGCTGGCCGTGGCCGCCGTCATCGCCACTGGCGCCTACCTTGCCTGGCGGGCATTCTTCGCAACGCCGAAACTTCCGGAAAGTATCGTGGCCCTGAGCGGCCGCATCGAGGGCGATGATTCCGCCATTGCGTCCAAGACAAGCGGGCGAATTCTCGAGATTCGGTTCCGGGAAGGCGACAGGGTGAAGGCTGGCGACATCATCGCCGTGTTGAGCGATGAACAAGTCCGGGCGCGCGAGGAACAGGCACGCTCGGCTGTATTGGTTGCCGAAGCCAAGGGCAAAGCCTCGCGCGATCAGATCGCCGTATTGGCGCAACAGCTCGAGCAGAATCAGCTTCAAACCGCACAGTCAAAAATTGATGCGGACGGCCGCGTCCGCCAGGCGGAGGGCGAACTGGCAGCAGCTGAGGCCACCTTGGCCCAGCAGGAAGCCTCCTACCAAATTGCAGCCTTCGACAGAGATGCTTATGCAAAGCTGGCGCAGACGGGGGCGGCTTCCGAGCGCCAGGCAAAACAAGCTGCTTCAACAGCGGGTCAACAAGAGGCGGCCGTAGCGGCTGCCAGGCGCCGGGTCGA
>DATLVQ010000123.1:0-2253 GCA_035577325.1 Bryobacteraceae bacterium
TTCCGCCACGCGCGAGGACAGGTCCTGGCGCTGGCGTTCTTCGACATCGAACTTCAACGCCTGAAACAGCGCATGTCCCGGGTACTTGCTCAAATACTGCTGGCAGATAGTCAACGCAGCGGCGAAATTTCCATCCACCAAATTCTTGCGCGCCTCCTGATAGGAGTTCCGCAGCAGATCGTGCTCGGACCGAACCTGGTTGTAGAACGTTTGATAAGAAATGCCGCGATCCGGCGCCGCCGTATCGGGCACCTTGCGATCCAGATCCACCAAGCGTTCGAGCTTGGTGAGCGCCGAGCTCATTTCCCCGCTCTGCCAGGCTTCGAGCGCCTGCTTGTACAGCTCCTCTTTTTCCTTCCGCGCTTTAACGTACTGGTCTTCGCGCCGGTCGACTTCGGAAAGCATCTGCAGCGCGCCTGTATCTTTCGGACGCAGTTGCAGCAGGTTTTGCAGGGCGTCGCGCGCGTGTGTGAACGCGTTATTCTCCAGGTGCTGGCGGGCCAATTTTTGCCACTCATCCACCTTGGCTTCGCTGCGGCGCGTCTCAATGCCGGATTTCAACGTAAGGGCCGCGCCGTTGGTCGGGTCGAGCTGCAAAATCTCCTGGATTTTCTGGAGCGCGAGCAGGTACTCCTCTTCCTCCATGCAATTGCGCGCGCTCTCCAGCAATTGCCCGATGGTTTTCTGGCGCACGGCCTGGTCCAGCTGGCGGCGCAGCAGCGTCATGGTGGTTTCGACGTGGCCCTCGGCTTCGAGCTCGTTCAGGATCTCGGCGGCGAACTGATAGTTTCCCGAATCGTACGCCTTGGTGGCCTTCTGAATGCGCGGTTGCAGGCGCGCGGTATCGAAGATCTCGATGGTTTCGTTGCGCTGCGCCTTGATCAGGGTATCGGCGAAGTCCTTGGCGCTGGAGAAGCGGTTCCACGGCTGCTTGGCCATGGCCTTGTGGATCACGCGGCTCACCATCTGGCTGACCGCCGGGTTCAGATCGGAAACGGCCGGCGGCACCAGGTGCACGATGGCATTGGCTGTCTCCTGCTCGGTGGGATAGTCGAAGGGGCGGCGCCGCGTCAAGGTCTCGTAAAAAACCACACCCAGCGAAAAGATGTCGGAGAGCGGCGAGGCCGGCTTCATCTCCAGCTGCTCCGGCGCCATGTAGGGCAGGGTGCCGCCCGCAACGGTCATGGTGTTGGTGGTGTCGGCCATGTGCGCCACGCCAAAGTCAATGATCTTGACCGCATCATCGGGCATCACGAAGATGTTGCTCGGCTTGAGATCGCGGTGCACCAGGCCACGCTCATGCGCGGCATGCAATCCACGGCAGGTTTGCAGAATGATTTCGATCGACCGCTCCACTGTGAGCCGCTGGCTGGAGGTGCGAATCAGATGATCCAGCGTCACGCCCGGCAGTAATGGCATGACAAAATAGGGCTTAACCGAGCCATCCTCGGTGAACTCGCCGATATCGAAAATCTCGACGATGTTTGGGTGGCTCATGGACGCCAGAACGCCACATTCCTTGCGGAACAAGTCGAGAGCCAGCTTGCTGGGACTGTCACGCAGGGTTTTCAGCGCGACTTCACGTTGGACGACGGTGTCAAAGGCCTTATAAACCAGCCCCATACCACCCTTTCCGATTACATCGAGGGTGTCATAGCGGTCCTTGATTTTTTTCTTAGCGGGCATGCGAGTGAAGTGTTATCTATCATACAGCCGGAGGTGGCTATGAGGTGATCGGGAGTTAACCTGTAGGGAATCGGGCTGGCAGTCTGAGCGTTTGCATCGATCCTTATGTAATTCCTACACATCGTTGTGACATTCAGAGAAGTTCAACCCCTGGCAAATCAATAAAATACGGTGGCATGTTACTTGCATCACCATGTCTGCCGCCGCCCCAAGGGTGAAACTGTGTCCAAAATCATTCTTTTTTCCGCGATTCTGTTTAGCCGGGCCGCGCTTTTCGCGCAAACCGAGCTGACTGATGAGAGCGGCATGACCTTGCACGAGCGAATCTCCGGCAGCGGCAGTACGCTGGGATTCATCTCCAAACTCGACACCGCGCTGGGCTACCAGTTCAATCGTTACGTGGCGGTCGAGGGCGGATTACCCTTTTACACCGTGCATCCCTCCAGCTCGGTTTCACAGACAACCGGTGCTCAGCCGGCCACGGGCATCGGGAATGCTTACGGAGATCTCCGGCTGACGCTGCTGAATCCGGCGGTCAACCTGACTTCCCTTTTCACGGTATCGGCG
>DATLVQ010000124.1:0-3150 GCA_035577325.1 Bryobacteraceae bacterium
TCCTCCTATGAAGAATAACTTCATGCTGAGAACGATTTGACTCTTCAGCGAGGGCCGGGCTGTTGCGTTGTACCGATCCTGCTCGATCAGTGTGGCATCAGAGTCTGTTGGCGACGGCGCCCGACCTTGCCGTTTTTGTGCATTTTTCATACGAGCCTCCACCGACGCCGATACGGTTCACGGTCGCGGCGGATAGAGTATCGTGCTGCCTTCCCACCAATCCGCCGTGCGAGTAAGCGGCGCAGTCGCTTGGCAGCGGCTGAAATGGCGGCCATAAAGCTGGCGCGCTTTTCCTCAACCTCAAGGCGTCCACCGCGGCGAAGTGTCGCGATGACTCGACATACCTTGTCGATGCCTCCGTGTGGACCGTTTACGTCCCGCAGCACAACTCCCACATCGCAAATGTGGCCCTCAAAGCGATCGGTGGCGAAGTGCAAGCGTCGCTCGGCGTTCTTTTTTAGCGTCGCGCGCATCGTAGCATCGATGACGGTCTGGACGAAGAATAACATTTGAGCTCCCTTTCAATGACCAGTGTCGCTGGACAGAAACCGGTCGGTGTTTTGTGTTTATTAGTTGCCTGAACTCGCAGAACTGCTGCGAGGCAATTGCCCTTTAAGCGCCCACTCCAACCGTTGAATTGCGGTCGACACTTGTTCCGCACGATTCACTAGGTCAGTGGCTGCGACAGTATGTGGTCTAGTGGCAAGACTATCGAAATCAGTACGTAGTCTGGTTGATTCAACCGCACGCGCTCTCAAGGGCAAGTGGGCTAGCCAGTTGCTTCCTCGATCGTTTGAGAATTGAGCGGAAGTGATGGGGCTTTACGCGAGTGGCGGCGCGCGACCTGAAACGCTTGTGTCCGGAAGTAGCCGTGCTATGAACGAGTCGGCGCGGAATGCGCGTTCCCCAATTGCTAAATGATGCCCATGAGCAGCCGTATGCATCGGCAAAAGATGTGCGGCCGCGTGGCTTCCAGGTTTGAATGCACTGGTCCGGGAAAGATGATGGCATGTTACCGGGAGAAGCGCGGCGAGTGCTAGGCTGGGCGAATCCGTAGCCGTTAATCCTGAAGAGGTCGCGATGAAACCTGACGGGTCCCAGCCTATCGATAACGCAACGAGCACCAGGGCGAAATTCGCCCCTGTCGCGGCTCGAAGGATGATCCGGTTAGTCATGACCCTATTATTAAAGACGTGTTCCTGTCAGAAAAGATCCTAAAAAAATTTATCGATGCCGTGCGTGCGCTGGTCGGGTAGCTCTGCCGCCTTTGTTCTGCTCGAGGTATTCCTTCAGGGCAACAGCGTTGTTGTGCTCGGTGTCGTGCGAGCTGTACAGCAGAGTCACCGTGTTCTTACGGGCGGCCTGGAGGATTGGCTCCCAGGTTCCGGGCGCGCGAGCGAGTTCGGCGAAATACCTGCGCCGGAATTCCTCCCACTTCTCGGGGTCGTGACTGAACCATTTTCTCAGTTCGGTGCTTGGCGCGGCATCCTTGAACCAGGCATCGAGGTGTAAAGAGGTCTTCTTAACACCCCGAGGCCAAAGCCGTTCTACGAGGTAATACCTTCCGTTATTGGAACTCCTCTTGTCGTAGACTCGTTCTAATTTGATCATATCGATTCCTCTGTGTGATGAGTCACTGCTGCTTCTGAGTCACCAACCCGGGTGCGTGGTAGGCAAGAGCCGGTATGCGGTTGTAAATACCCGGCCTTAGCTAGGCGGTCCAGCAGCAGGTGGAAGTAAACAAGTCCTCCATAAGGCTTCCATTTACGGAGGACGCGCGCAACGCGATCATAGTCGAGAGGCTTTCGCAGGCGCATCCACTGCTCAAGATTGTTGCGGGCGCCGATGTCGTCACCGGGAAAGAGGTCGATCCGGCCCATTCCTCGGAGCAGAGCGTATTCAGCGGTCCAGCGCCCCACGCCGCGCAGTTCCACCAGCCGGGACACCGCCTGGTCATTCTTCAGATTCGCCAACGACTCCAAATCTCGCCTCCTTTCGGAGATCTCCCGGCTTAGTTCGATTAGCGTACGCGTCTTAGCGCCGCTGAACCCGAGTGATCGCACTGTTTCCGGAGCCGACCCCGCAAGGTCTTCCGGCCTCGGGAATGCGTACCTGACACCATCTCGGCTAGTGAACGCTAATCCGCACGCCGACGAGAGCCGGTTGAGCAACATGATGCCCACAGTTAGGCTCAGTTGCTGACAAGCGACGCCGTTCACGATGCCTTCCCACACCGTCGGAAACCGAGGCGGCTTCACGCCACGGAACCGAGTGGAAAGTTGGTGCAGCCTGGGTTGTTTTGCGGCAAGTTCGTAGAAGGCCGTCAGATCGATTCGCAAGCCGAGTAATCGGTCCAGTGCGAACACCAGAGCGTTTTTCGCGTCTCCATGCGAGCCTATTGCGGTCACTTCAAGCCGTGGTGCATCCACGCCTCCCGTTTGCGTGACGCCAATAAGCACCGGCTTATTTCGAATAATTAGAACACGGCTATAGGTCTCCCGTCCCAGAAATCGACTTCGTTTTGCGGCCGGCGACGGAGCGCCCAAGCGGTCAAATCCAGCCGGAACGGTGGTGTCGGATCGAGGGAGAACGTGATTCGGCTCAAGCGTTCACCTCGACTCGCGTGGTAACGCGTATAACTCGCCGTGAGCGTGTTCGAGTGATCACAACTTCGAATGCGTTCCGGAAAATTGGAGAGCTTCTCGAACCATTTGGTTCACATAGCCCCACTCATTGTCATACCAACTCATCACCTTGACGAGATCGTGATCGACAACCTGGGTCAGGCTCAGGTCTACTATAGAAGCGTGAGCCTGCTGAATTACATCGGATGAGACGATGGGCTCTTTCGTTACGGCTAATACACCACGATAACGCTCGCTGGCAGCCTCCTCGATAAAGACTCGATTGACCTCTTCTACCGAGGTGTTGCGGGATGTCACGACAACGATGTCTGCCAGGGATCCCACAGCCACCGGCACTCGCACGGCCACGCCATCGAATTTTCCTCTTAGCTCCGGTAGCGCACGGGTCGTCGCAAGAGCCGCTCCAGTGGAAGCGGGAATGAGGTTGGCAGCCGCGGCTCGGCCCCGGCGATAATCCTTGTTGCCAGAATCGACAATTGATTGAGAGGAGGTGTAGGCATGGACC
>DATLVQ010000125.1:0-20277 GCA_035577325.1 Bryobacteraceae bacterium
GAGGGCAAAATCTACATTCACGTGATGGATTATGCGGGTGACCTGCTGGCGCTTTCCAAGCTGCCGCCGGTGAAGAGCGCCAAGGTGCTGTCATCGGGTGCGGCGGTTGAGGTCACTGCGATTCAGGGCGGGATCGTTCTCCATTTACCGCAAACGCGTGATGATGCCGACACCGTGATTGAGTTGGACGCGTCGCGGTAGCCGTGGGTTTGAAGTTTATCGGCGCAGAGGCTGTCAGTTACCCACATAACGCGCATAGAGGCTGCGCGCCACGGCGGGATCGGTGGTGCCTTTGACGATAGCGCGGCCGTCCGGGAAAATAGTCATCTCAAAAGGCGCCATCACGAATCGCAGGGCAAACTCGTTGGCGCGGACCTCGCCCAGCGCATCCAGCCGCTTCTTCAATTCCAGAAGATCGAGGGGTTGCGCGGCCACGTGAATCTGCACAGCGTTCCGGCCGCAAAGGCTGATGGGAGCGCGCTTGCCGCCGTTGAGGTGAACAAAATCGCGATGCGCGCAGGTGGGGCATTCGGGATCGCGCGCCGGCTGATCGATCTGACGGATGACGCCGGACCACACATCGACCGTGGTCATGCGCGGGGCGACGCAATCGATGCGGCCGGATAGAATTTTCATCGCATCGGCGACTTGCAGAGACGCAACGGCGGCGGTAAGCGAGTTCAGAACGCCGGCCGTGTCGCAGGTGGGCTGGGCGCCCGCGGGCGGATCGGGATAGACGCAGCGGAGGCATGCGGTGCGCTCCGGAATCACTGGCATGGTCAGGCCGTAACTGGAAACGGCCGCGCCGTAGATCCACGGAATTCCGCGGCTCACGGCGAAATCGTTAATCAGATAGCGCGTCTCGAAGTTATCGGTGCCGTCCAGGATGCAATTTGCGCCTTCGAGTAATTCCTCCACATTGGCTGGATTCACATCGGCAATGATGCCGCGGATTTGTATGGTGGAATTCATGCGACGCAAATGGCGCTCGGCGGCGGCGGCCTTGGGTAGGGCTTCGGCGGCGTCGGATTCTTCGAACAGAAACTGGCGCTGCAGGTTGCTTGCGTCGACGTAATCGCGATCGATAATAGTAAGCCGGCCTACACCGGCGCGCGCCAGCGCCATGGCCTGCAGAGTTCCCAGAGCGCCGCATCCCACGATGGCGGCATGCGACTGAAGCAGCCGCTCCTGGCCGGTTTCGCCGATCTCGCGAAATAAAATCTGGCGTGAGTAACGTTCCCGCTCGCCAGAAGTCATCGACACGATGGTAACAAACTTGCCTCGGAAGCCGTAAGTTATCATGAGCATGGTGTGTTCCCGCTTCGCCCGATCACTCGTAACGCTCGTTATCTTCTGGATCACACTTGGCGCTCCCATTTGGTCAGAAACGCAGCAATTCGAAGGCAAGCGTATCCTCGAGATTCAATTCAGCCCGACAGAGCAGCCGGTGGCCACGCCCGATCTGGAGCAAGCCGTAACGCTCAAAACCAACACTCCATTGCGCCTGGCCGATGTGCGCGAGTCGATTGAGAAGTTGTACGCGACCGGCCGCTATGAAGATATACAAGTGGATGCCGAACCGCGTGGTGACGGCGTCGTTGTGCGCTTCATCACGAGAAATGGGTGGTTCGTGGGGCGCGTATCGGCCGACGGACGAGTGGCCGATCCTCCTAACCGAGGACAAATGGCCAACGCCACGCGGCTCCAGCTGGGCCAGCCGTTTCACGAAGAGGACATGACCCAGGCGGAAATCGGGCTACGAAAACTTTTGGTCGACGATGGCTACTACGAGAACCAGTTACAGCCGCGTATCGAATATGACGCCCGGACGCAGCAGGCGCACGTTCATTTCATCGTCGAGAGCGGACCGCGGGCGAAGTATCGCGCTCCGGTCATTCAAGGCAATCTGAAAATGGCGGTGGAGAAGATCGTCGCCGCCACGCGGTGGAAGCGGCGCATCATTGGCGGCTGGCGGCCGGTAACCCAGAGCCGCACGCGGCAGGGCGTGGAAAACATACGCAGGAAGTACCAGAACAGCAACCGTCTGATGGCGGCGGTCCAGCTCAAGCAGATGGAATACGATCGCGATACGCGCCGCGCGGCTCCGCATCTGGATATCGATGCGGGACCGGTGGTTGATGTCAAAGCCATAGGAGTCAAAGTCTCCGGCAAGATGATGAAGCAGAACATACCGGTCTACGAGGAGCGTACGGTCGACCGGGATTTGCTCGTCGAAGGCGCGCGCAATTTGCGGGATGAATTTCAGGCTAAGGGATTCTTCGAGGCCGAAGTAGAGTTCAAGGAACAGAAGCTCATCAACGATAAAGCCGAGATCGATTACCTGATCAATCTGGGGAAACGCCATCAACTGGTGCGCATTCAGATTCAGGGCAACCATTACTTCACTACCGACGCCCTGCGCGAGCGCATGTTCATGACGCCGAAGTCATTTCAATTCCGGCACGGTCGTTACAGCGACGCACTGCGGCGGACCGACGAAGAATCCATCATGAATCTCTATCGCGAAAACGGATTCCGCGACGTGCAGGCGAACACCAAAGTGGTGGACGACTATAACGGCAAAGTGGGCGACATCGCGGTGTTCCTCATAATCGGCGAGGGCCCGCAATGGTTCGTGTCCAAACTGACGGTGACCGGCATCCAGCAGTTGGATGCCACGAGCATTCTGCCCACGCTCAGTTCCTCCGAAGGCCAGCCTTTCAGCGATTTCAACGTTGCCTCGGATCGGGACGCCATTCTGGCGTATTACTACACCAACGGTTTCCCCAACGTCGGCTTCGAGTGGAGTTCCAAGCCGGGGCCAAAGCCGAATCAAGTGGACCTTCAGTTCACAATCAATGAAGGCCGCCGCCAGTTCGTGCGGGACGTCCTGGTGGAAGGCCTCCAAACCACGCGCCCCGGCCTGGTGGCGCGCAACCTCCTGCTTGCGGCCGGCGATCCCCTCTCCCCCATTCGAATGGCGGATACGCAGAGGCGTTTGTATGAACTCGGGATTTTTGCGCAGGCGGATATGGCCATTCAAAATCCGGACGGCGCCACCCAGCGGAAATACGTTGTCTACGACATGGAAGAGGCAAAGAAGTACACATTCGACGGCGCCGTGGGGGCGGAGTTCGCGCGCATCGGCGGCTGCCAGACTTGCCTGGACGTGCCCAGCGGCGCGGCCGGCTTCAGCCCGCGCGTATCTTTTGACGTGACTCGCCTGAACTTCCTGGGGCTCGGCCACAGCATCAGCCTGCGCACGCGGGCGTCGACGCTCGAGCGGCGCGGTATCCTGACTTATCTGGCTCCCAGGTTCCGGAACCACGATAATCTGGACTTGAACTTCACCGCACTTTACGACGATCTGCGCGACATCAATACGTTTTCATCCAAACGCGAGGAGGGATCGGTGCAGCTCTCGCAAAAGCTGTCGAAGCCATCCACGCTGCTCTACCGCTTCAGCTATCGCCGCGTGAGCACATCCAACCTCAAGATCGACCCCAATCTCGTGCCATTGTTCTCACAGCCGGTGCGCGTGGGCATACTGTCGGCGAACTACATTCAGGACCGGCGAGACGATCCCATCGATCCGCGCAAAGGGATCTACAACACGGTTGACGTCGGCCTGGCCTCGGGTGCGTTTGGCTCGCAAGTAAGCTTTGGCCGCGGTCTGGCCCGCAATGCGACTTATCACAAGATCGGAAAGAAACTGCTGCTCGCCCGCCAAATTACTTTCGGCGATATTATTCCCTTCAGTTACCAATCCCGTACTACCGATCCACTGCAAGCCATCCCATTCCCGGAGAGATTTTTCAGCGGCGGCGGAAGCTCGCACCGGGGTTTTCCCGAAAATCAGGCGGGCCCTCGCGATTTGACGACCGGGTTTCCCATTGGCGGCAAAGCGCTGCTGTTCAACACCACCGAGCTGCGACTGCCGCTGCTCGGCGATAACATCGGCGGCGTCCTGTTTCATGACATGGGCAATGACTACTCGAGCCTCGACAAGATTTCGTTTCGCGCGCACCAGCGCAATCTGCAGGATTTCGACTACATGGTGCATGCCGTGGGATTCGGCATCCGCTACCGGACACCCATCGGACCGGTACGCGTGGACTTGGCTTACAGCATCAACCCGCCGAGTTTCTTTGGCTGCAAGGGGAACATAAACGATCTGGTAGCCTGCGGAAACACTCCCTCCCTCCGCACGAACCAGAGCATCAGCCACTTCCAATTTTTCTTTTCGATCGGGCAGAGTTTCTGATGCTGGCGCGCGTCATTTTCCTTTCCGCTTTTTGGCTCGCCAGCTCGCGCGCCGATATCATCGATCGCGTCGCCGTCACTTTGGACAACCAGGTGATCACAGAAAGTGAAATTCTGCTGGAAATACGGCTCACCGCATTTGAGAATGGCGAGCCCCTGGACTTCAATGCCGAAGCCAAGCGCGCGGCCGCGGGCCGGCTTATCGAACAGAAACTCATCGGAAAAGAAATCGAGGTGGGACGCTATGTGCAGCCTACCCGCGCCGATGTCGAACCCATGCTGAAGCAGCTCGAGTCCCAGCGGTTTCATCGTCCCGGCGAGTTTCGCCAGGCGCTCGAAAAATACGGTATTCGCGAGGAAGATCTGAAAGCTCACCTGCTCTGGCAACTGACTCTGCTGCGATTTGTCGACGTCCGGTTTCGTCCGGGAATTCAGGTCACCGACCAAGAAATCCGGCAGTATTTCAGCCAGAAGTTGCCAGAATTCGAAAAGCAAGCGGGCCCGGAGAAGAAGATCCGCCTCGACGATCTGCGCGACAAGATTCAGGAGGCGCTGACTGACGAGCGCGTCGATCAGCAAATCAACGACTGGCTGGCCGAAACGCGCAAGCACATGCGCATCGAGTTTCATCCGGAGGCTTTTCAATGAGCCGCCGCTCTCGCCTTGCAGTTATCATCGGCGGCGCTGTGCTAGGCCTGGTCTGCGTCCTGGCCGTCAGTGCCGTTCTCGTTTTACGCAGTGCATGGTTTCGTGAGCAGGTACGGGAACGTATAGTGGCCGAGGCGGAAAAGGCTACTGGCGGCCGTGTCGAAATCGAATCGTTCGACTTCTCGTGGGGCACGATGACCGCGCACGTAAACGGCTTCGTGATTCACGGCACCGAACCAGCGGGATCGCCACCGCTTCTTCGCGTGCGCTCCATTACCGTGGCGCTGAAGATTGTCTCCATGATGAAACGCACGGTGGATGTCCAATCGATAGCGGTCGACCAGCCGCAAGCTCACCTGATTATTGCGCCCGATGGCACGTCCAACGTGCCGGCGCCGCGTGCGCCGCGCGCCGGCAGCAAATCGCCGGTTGAAACGATTCTCGATCTCGCGGTCGGGCGGTTTACCGTGCAAAGCGGCGTGTTCGAGGTGAATTCGCAACGCACCCCATGGAGCGCCGCGGGCGAAAATTTGCGCGCACAAGTGGACTTTAACGCGCTCACGCCGAGCTATCGCGGTCACATCTCGGTCCAACCGCTGCATCTCAAGATCAGCAACAACCTGCCGGTGGATGTGGGCGCGACGGTGTCGCTTACCATCCAAAGAAACAGGGCTACTATTTCGCGCGCACGATTGGAGACGGCCAGATCCGAGGCTGAATTCTCGGGCAACATGCGGAACTTTTCGTCGCCCCAATGGTCATTCCAGTATAACGTCCGCCTGTCGCTTGACGAATTGCTGCGGACATTGCGGTTTCGCCAGCGGCCGCAGGGAATAGTGCTGATTGGCGGCAGTGTGTCGTTCCATGACTTCGGACATTACCTTCTGGCTGGCAACCTGCGCATGGGCCCACTCTCGTTCGGGCACGACAGAATGGGAATCCGCGATGTGCGCGGGGAATCGGCGTTCCGCATGGACCCGGAGAAAATGGATTTCAGCGGCATTCGTCTTACGGCGGCGGAAGGAGATTTTACCGGGCGTGCGCGCGTGGAAAAGCTCGACCGCTTCCGGCTGGATGGCGAACTGAGCCGCTTCGATCTCCGGCGCATGGCGCAGTTCTTTACGCCGCAGCGTCTTCCCTGGGACGGAGTGCTTTCGGGCGCCGTGGAGATGAACGGCCTGGTGAGCGATCTCTACCGCGGCCGCTTCGACGCGCGCGGCCGGCTGGCGATCTCGCCCGCGCCGGGAAGTGCTCCTGTCGAAGGCGTGATCGACGCCAGCTACAACGGACAGCTCAGGACCATCGATCTGGGAAATTCATTCCTTCAACTTCCGGCCACCCGCCTCGATTTCGCCGGGACTCTGGGGCGGCAATTGCGCGTGCACCTGCGATCGACGAACCTCGACGATCTGTTACCGGCTCTCGACCTGGCCTCGCCAGGCGCCCCGCAAACCATGCCGGTCAAGCTGCAAAAAGGCGTGGCTGTTTTCGATGGCACGGTGGCCGGCAGCTTGAATGCGCCTCAGCTAACCGGCCACGCCGCGGTAACTAACGCCGCGTATGCACAGGAAAAGATCGATGCCGCGGCCGCGGATATCGCGGTACAGAAATCCGAACTCCGTGTGCAAAACGCTACGCTGACTCGCGGCGGGATGCGCGGCCAGCTATCCGCCACGCTGGCGCTGCAGGATTGGAAGCTATACGATGCCGGAGCGCTCGCGGCCACGGCATCGGTGCGCGGCGCCGATCTCAAGGATGTGCTGGCTCTGGCGGGCAAACAAGGACTGCCGGTGGCGGGAACTTTGTCGGCATCGGCGCAAGTCACAGGCACCGTCGGCACACCGCTGATCAAAGCCGATGTGACCGCCTCCAAAGGCTCGATTTACAGTGAGCCGTTCGATCGCCTTGCGGCCCATATGGATTACCGCAACCGTCTCGTCACCGTTGCCAACCTCCAGCTTGATGCGGGTTCCAGAGAGTTGAAGGGCAGCGCTGCTTACAGCCACGCCGCGGGCGATTTCGAGAGCGGTCGCATTACCTTTCAGGTAGCGACCAATCGCATGCCGTTGAATGAATTTCAGTTCGTGCGGGAAAATCGAACCTCTGTGGCGGGTAGCGCCCAGCTGACGGCGAAAGGCTCAGCCGAAGTGAAAAACAAAGCCGGCAACGTCGCATTGCAGGTTACGGAGTTGAGCACCGAAGTGAACGGCCAGGACCTTCAGGTGGATCAGAAAGCTGTCGGCACGGTACATCTCACCGCCAATACGCAAGGCTCCACGCTGGCAGCACGCCTGGAATCGGAGATTGCGAGTTCCACGATTCGTGCCGAGGGCCAGTGGCGCCTCACCCCCGGCTACCCCGGCAGCGCGCAACTGACGTTTACAAAACTCGACTTGGGCACGCTCGAATCCTGGCTTGCACGGCCCACGCATGACATGCCGGTCGCCGGGTCGCTCGAGGGAAAACTGACGATCGCGGGCCCGGCCCTCCAGCCCGAAGCGTGGACGGCTGCGCTCGAAATTCCGCGGCTTGAGATTTCTCCCGCCCAGCGCGGCCTCGGGGCCGGCGCTCCGGAAGCTATCCTGAAAAACGCCGAGCCGGTTCGCCTGACTTTGAAAAATGCGGTCGTTCATGTGGAAAGCGCGCGCCTCACCGGCCCGGCGACCAACATCACGCTGGCGGGAAACGTCTCTCTTAAAGATGCGAAGAACCCGCTCGACCTCCGGCTAAACGGAACTATTGATCTGACTGTCCTTGAACGGCTCGACCGCGACTTATCCGCCTCCGGCGCGCTGGTAACCGACGCCACCATCCGCGGGCCCTTGACGCTACCACTCGTTGCCGGACAGATGCAGTTGAAGGACGCCAACATCAGCCTTGCGACGTTTCCTAATGGGCTCTCCAATGCGAATGGCGTGATTCTGTTCAGTGGCGATCGCGCAACCATCCAAAACCTCACGGGTGAATCCGGTGGCGGCAAAGTATCGGTGACAGGGTTCGTTTCCTACGTAAGCGGGGAACCGGCCTTCCGGTTTGAAGTGGCGGCCAGCCAAATGCGGGTTCGGTATCCCGAAGGTGTCAGTACGGTCGCCGACGCGAAATTATCCTGGACCGGAACCCTGCAGCGGAGTCTCGCCTCCGGAGCCATTACCATACTGCGGACCGGATTCAACGCGCGCACGGACCTTGGGTCCGTCCTGGCCAAGTCCGCTGAGCCGGTGCGCACGCCCGCGACTCGCACGGGGTTACTGGGCGGCATCAATTTCGACATCCAGATTGAGACATCGCCCGATGTCCTGGTTCAATCCGCCTTGGCGCAGCAGATACAGGCAGAGGCGAGCTTGAGACTGAGGGGGTCGCCGAGCAACCCTGTATTGCTGGGCCGCATCAATATTACCGAGGGTGAACTCACGTTCTTTGGGAATAAGTACACCATCAACCAGGGATCCATTTCTTTCTTTAATCCGGTCAAGGTCGAACCGATCCTGAATGTCGACTTACAGACGCGCGCGCGAGGCATCGATGTTACTCTTACTATTTCAGGACCGATGAGTAAGCTGAACGTGAGTTACCGCTCCGACCCGCCGCTGCAGTTTTCCGATATCGTGGCACTGCTGGCCACGGGGAGGGCGCCTTCGTCCGACCCCTCGCTTGCCGCACGCACGTCGGGAGCGACGCAGAGTTGGGATCAGATGGGTCCTTCGGCCCTTGTCGGCCAAGCCCTGGCAAGTCCAGTGGCGGGGCGGCTACAGCGTTTCTTTGGAGTCAGCAAGATCAAGATCGACCCGCAACTGCCCGGCATAGATACCAGTCCTCAGGCTCGGCTTACCATCGAACAACAAATTACTCCGGACTTGACGTTTACTTATATAACTAATGTAACTCGCAGTAACCCGCAGGTAATTCGCGTCGAGTGGTCTTTCAATAAACGGTGGTCGGCGGTAGCGTTGCGCGAGGAGAATGGCTTGTTCGGCCTGGATTTCTACTACAAGAAGCGATTTAAATAACGCTGCTACCACTTCTGGCATTGCGGGCAGAAATGAGTGCCCCGCTGCGTCACGAGGATTCTGCGAATGGCCATGCCACATCGCGGGCACGGCTCTCCATTCTTCTGATAGACGTTGTGCCGCACTTGAAAACTTCCCTGGCGCCCGTCAACGTCCACGTAATCCGACACTGACGAGCCGCCCGCGTCTATGGCTTCGCCAAGCACTTTCCGGATCGCCGCGTGCAGCTTCTTCAAGCGGTCGCGGTGCAGGCGCCGCGCGATGGCCAATGGATGAATGCCCGCGCGAAACAGCGCTTCGTCCGCGTAGATGTTCCCGATGCCGCGTAAGAATCGCTGATTCAGCAGGAGGGCTTTGATTTGGGTTTTGTGCTCGCGGACGCGCCGCGCGAAATCCTCGAATGTTACTTCGAGCGGCTCCGGACCGAGGTTCCGAACCCGCGCCGGCAATCCAGAGCTTAGCTCCAGGCGGCCAAACTGGCGGCTGTCGTCGTACAGCAGCGCTCCGCGGTCGAGCGTCAAAATGGCGTGCGTGTGCCGCCCGGGCGCGGCATTCATAAGCAATTTGCCGGTCATCCCCAGGTGCACGACGAAGGAGCGGCCGCCGTCAAGCTGCATCTCGATGAACTTGCCGTGCCGCCGCACCGCCAGAACTTTGCGGCCGGCCAGAGCGGAAGATGTTGCGTCAGGATCGCCTATCAGTACGCGCGGACAGCGGAATTCCGCGCTTACGATACGCCGCCCGCGCAGCCTCGGGCCAAGCGCGCGCGCAATGGTTTCAACTTCGGGAAGTTCGGGCACTTTGAGCCGATCAATCGGGAAGGTTCAGCAGAATCTCGCCGGCTTCAATCTTCAAATCGCAGACGGCGACTCTTTTACTCTCATCCATATCGTTGGCGCCCGTGGCACAATTCCATTCCCAGGCGTGCCACGGGCAAACGACGTTTTGGCCGTTGATCGCTCCCTGGCCCAGCGGGCCGCCGCGGTGCGGGCAGATGCCGTATAACGCTGTAATCTTGCCGCCCACGTTGCAGATTGCGTACGGCGTGTCGCCAATCAGCACTTCCATCACGCTATCGGCGCCGAGATCGGAAGCCGCCGCCACTCTTACCAATGCCATCACTCCAGCAAAGCGAAATGCGCCCGCCAATGTCAAGATAGGTGGAATGCGGCAATTATGGGCGTTTTGTCTGCTGATCGGCGTGACGGGCTGCCACAGGAATGAAGTCCGCGTCGTGGGCGTGGTGCCCAAAGGCGCCAATCATATTTTCTGGCAGACCGTGCACGCGGGCGCCCTCAAGGCCGCGCGCGAATTTCATTTCGAAGTGCAATGGAACGCGCCCACGCTCGAAGTGGATTCCAGCCGCCAGATCGAGATCGTCGAATCCATGATCAACCGGCATGTCGCCGGCATCGTGCTTGCACCCGTGGACCGGCAGGCGCTTGTGGGCGTGGTCGAGCGAGCCGCGCGCGAAGGCATCCCGGTGGCCATCTTCGACTCCGCCATCGATACCGCCCGCATCGTTTCTTATGTCGCGACGGACAACACCGAAGGGGGCCGCATGGCCGCGCGCCGGCTAAGCGAGGTCCTTGGCGGCAAAGGTAAAGTCGGCGTTATCGGCTTCATGCCCGGCAGCGCGTCCACCATGGAGCGCGAAGACGGATTTCAGGGTGAGATTCACGCGCACTTTCCCCGAATCGAGATTGTGGGCGTGCAGTTCGGGATGGCCGACCGCGCCAAGGCGATGGCCGAGACCGAGAATATTCTCACCGCTCACCCCGACCTCGCCGGCGTTTTCGCCGACAACGAATCGAGTTCCTCGGGTGCCGTGCAGGCGTTGAAATCGCGCCATTCAGCGAATGTCAAACTAGTGGCGTTCGACGCATCCGATCAACTCATCGCGGATTTACGCGACGGCGCCATCGACTCGCTGGTGGTGCAAAATCCATTTCGCATGGGCTACGAGAGCACGCGCGCCATCGGCTTGAAACTGGCCGGCCAGACGCCGCCTGCGAAAATCGATTCCGGCGCGACGCTGGTGAAGCGCGAAGATCTGGACAAGCCGGAGATCAAGGCGCTGCTGCATCCGGATATAGAGCAGTATCTGGGAGCGGCGAAATAGGCAGCAACCATTAGCCCGATCTGCATTGCGACGAGGCCTATCGATTCCCTACGCAGCCCATAGCCACGCTTACCTTGCCGGCCATTTCACAAACTCGCCGATCACTCAGTTGGCGCAGGCGGCTGTTGGGCTCGACGAGGTTTTGTTTGCGGACCACTGTGATGTCTTCCGCGCGGGCTGCCGAATCCGCCTGAAGCCCAGTTTCGCCTGCTGGCAGGAACGTATGCGTGGGTGCAGCCTTGTGGATGCTTGTCGTCAGTGGCACGACCAGCACCGTATCGGCGCGCTCATGGCGGTTACGCGCATCCGGCGATACGATGACGACCGGCCGCCTTCCCTTTTCCGGAGGGTCAACGTGGAGTTGCACGAACCAGATCTCACCTCGAAGGGGAGGCCGTTTCAGCACGCTCACGTGGTCTCACTCGGGAATTCGCCCATCGCGAACTCACCCCAAAGCGCTTGCTCAGCGGCGTTCTCGGCCGGAAGGGAATCGTAATAATCGGTAATCGCTCGCTCTAGGTTTTTTTTCGCTTGTGCGCGACGCGCAGTCTGCAAGATATCTTCGAGAACCGAAGATGCCGATGCGGCGCCTCTCTTCTTACGCAACGCCTCAAGAAACGCGACGGACGCCGGTGACAGCGTATAGCTCTTCTTGGCTTTTCTGCGCTTCAGATTCTGAGAGGTACGAGCCATGATCCTACCAACTATCGTACCATCAGCGCCTGCGGTGATGGGCGTCAAGTAGCCCTTGGGTGCTCAGTACTTCGGTACTCGCGGGTCCACTTTGTCGCTCCAGGCCAGGATACCGCCCTTCATGTTTTTGACCTTCTTGAAGCCGGCCTGCTTGAGGAAGTCGACGGCTTTGGCGCTGCGCATGCCGCTCTTGCAGTGCGCCACGATCTCGTCGGCTGAGTTCAGTTCGTTTACACGCTTGGGCAGTTCGCCCAGCGGAATCAGTTTCGCGAACGGGATGTTGCAGATCTGGTATTCGTGCGGTTCGCGCACGTCGATCAGCACGAATCGATCGCCGCGATCGATTTTCGCCTTCACCTCGACCGGGTCGATCTCGCCCTCGGCCACGCCAGGCGCCGGAGCCGGCTCCTGATGCGGAATGCCGCAGAATTGTTGGTAGTCGATCAATTTGGTGACCGTCGGATGAGCGCCGCAAACCGGGCATTCGGGGTTCTTACGCAGCTTCAATTCGCGGAAGCGCATGGCGAGGGCGTCGTACAATAGCAACCGCCCGACGAGCGGCTCGCCTTTGCCCAGAATCAGTTTTACCGTTTCGGTCGCCTGGATCAGGCCGATCGTTCCGGGCAGAATCCCCAACACGCCGCCCTCGGCGCAACTTGGCACCAGGCCCGGAGGAGGCGGCTCGGGATACAGGCACCGGTAGCATGGCCCGCCCTGGTAGGCGAACACCGTGGCCTGTCCCTCAAAACGAAAAATCGATCCGTAAACGTTGGGCTTGCCGGTCAGCACGCACGCGTCATTCACTAAGTAGCGCGTGGGAAAATTGTCGGTGCCGTCCACGATGATGTCGTAGTCTTTGAATAAGCCGAGCGCGTTTTCGCTCGAAAGCGCCGTCTCGTGCTTGTCGACTTGCACGAACGGGTTGATCTCGTGCATGGTGTCGGCCGCGGAATCCAGCTTCTTGCGGCCCACGTCGCTTGTGCCATGGATCACCTGCCGCTGCAGGTTGGTGAAATCCACCACGTCGAAATCCACGATGCCGATGCGCCCGATTCCCGCCGCCGCCAGATACATACCGAGCGGGGCGCCCAGCCCACCCGCGCCGATCATGAGCACTTTGGCGCTCTTTAACTTGAGCTGGCCCTCCATGCCGACTTCCGGCATGATGAGGTGCCGGCTATAACGGAGGATTTCGTCTTTCGAAAGAGTGGCCGTTTGCGGCGCTTCCACCACCGGCGCTCCGCCCGCGATGCTCGGGACGATCGAGATGGTGTCGCCTTCCTTCACCGGCGTGGCTTCTTTTTTCAGATAGCGGATGTCTTCGTCGTTGATATACACGTTTACGAAACTGCGCAGCTTGCCTTCATCGCTGTAAAGCTGGCGGCGCAGGTCCTGATATTGAGTCGTGAGTTTGCCGAGAACCTCGCCGACGGTCGTGCCGCCCATTTCGATGGTGTCGTGCTTTTCCGCGTACTGCCGCAGAGGAGTTGGAATGAGTACCTTAGCCATTGATCGTTTCCTTCAAAGTAGGAGCATTTCTGAATTTTGGCGGCGCCATCTTCCCGCAAGCCGCAAAAAACTCGCGGAATGCTGCTCTACGCGTGTTTCAGCTCTTCTTTTTCCGCGCTGGTCTGTTCGGGATTGGGCAGCCAGCTGTTGGCGTGATCGAACTCGCCCTTCTGGATCGAGAGAACAACAAAAGAGTACCACGGGCAGGAATTCTTCAGGTCCGTCTCGGAGAAGTAGGCGCCGCAATCGGGGTGCGAGTGGTAAATCCCCACCAGATCCATATTGCGCCGCCGGGCTTCACGGTCAGCGGCCAGAAGATCCTCGGGCCGCAATTCGTAGCGCGCGGCTTGCGGGCCCGCCGAAGCATTTTCGAGCGCCATCGCCTCTACCACCCGCTTGTTCCCGTCTTCAATTTTTCCCAGCATCGCCCCGCAGCATTCGTTCGGATAAGTGGATCGCGCGTGCTCCACCATTTGCCGCCAGGGCTGCGCTTCAATCTCAATCATCCTCGTCCCAGAACCGCTCGCTCAGATATTTGTCCGCGCTGTCGCAGAGAACGGTCACAATCACCGCGCTTTTGCCTTCGCGATGCAACTCGCGGCCCAGTTGGAGCGCCGCGTCCACGTTGGCGCCGGATGAGATGCCGACCAGCAGGCCTTCCTCCCGCGCCAGACGGCGCACCATGCGATAGGCGTTCTCGGTTTCCACCCACACATTGCCGTCGGCGAGCGCGTCGTCGTAGATACCGGGCACGATCGCGGTGGCCATGTGCTTGAGCCCTTCCAGCCCGTGAAAGCTGCTCGATGGTTGCGCGGAGTAGCACTTTACGTTGGGCAGGTCGCGCCGCATTCTGCGCGTAACGCCCATGAAGGTTCCGCTGGTGCCCATCGACGCCACAAAATGGGTCACGCCGCCGGCGGTCTGTTCGATAATCTCCGGGCCGGTGCCATCAAAGTGCGCCATCCAGTTCGCCGGATTGTTGTACTGGTCAGGATAAAAATAACGGCTGCGATCGGCGTTATAGATGTCGCGGCATTTGCGGATGGCGCCGTCCGATCCCTCGGCGCCGTCGGTGAGCACTACTTCCGCCCCATAGGCCTTCAGTATCCGCTGCCGCTCCATGGAAGCATTGGCGGGCAGGCATAATTTCACGCGGTAATGCTTCGCCGCGGCGATCATAGCGTAGGCGATGCCGGTGTTACCGCTGGTGGAATCGAGAATCACCAGATCGTGCGTCAGCTTTCCCGTGCGCTCACCGTCGAGGATCATGTTCAGCGCGGGACGGTCTTTGACGCTACCACCGGGATTGGTGTACTCGGCCTTGCCGAAGATTTCGATGCCGGGCAAGCCGGCGGTCACGTGCATGAGGCGCACTAGTGGCGTGCTGCCGATCGTGGAAAGTACATCAGTCTGCTGAATCGCCGTATAAATGGTAGCCGCCTGCGCCATGTATTTGAATCAAAAGGAATTACTTTTAGCTATTCTACCAGCCCCTTAATCTCTGTCAACATTAGGATGATTGAGCATCCTCAGAAGACTCATCATCCGCCCCGGCGCGATTGGCGATTTCATTCTAACCTTGCCTGCAATGGAATCGCTGCGGGCTGAATACACCGAAGTCTGGGCAGCCTCGCCGAACCTGCCGCTGGCCCGGTTTGCCGACGCGTCGCGGGCGATCGCTTCCACTGGACTGGACGTTCTGGAATTCGGAACGAACCCAAATTTGACCCAAAAGTTGATTGGGTTCGATTCGATAATTTCGTGGTACGGGGCGAACCGGCCGGAGTTTCGGGCGTGCGTCAATGGCCTGCCATTTCAGTTCTTTACGGCTATTCCTCCGGTCGATTGTACCATGCACGCGGCGGATTTCTTCGCCACCCAGGTTGGGGCGCCGGGCGAAGCGATTCCGCGGATCTCCTGCCCGCGGGGTGATGGCGGCTTCGCAATGATTCACCCGTTTTCGGGCAGCCCGAAGAAGTGCTGGCCGCTGGATCGCTATAAAGCTCTGGCCCGCATGATTGAGCGGCACATGCCGGTGCGCTGGTGCGCCGGGCCCGAAGAGCCGCTTCCGGACGCGGTGCGCACAACCGATCTTTACGAACTCGGCAGCTGGCTGGCCACGGCGCGCGTTTACGTCGGCAACGATTCCGGCATTACTCACCTGGCGGCGGCCGTAGGCACGCGGGTCGTCGCGCTGTTCGGACCGACCGATCCCCGCATCTGGGCGCCGCGCGGACCGCAGGTTCGCGTGATCGCGAAGCCGGCGCTCGAAGACATCACGGTGGATGAAGTCCTGGCGGCGGTGTTGTGCTAGACTCACCGGGAAAATGCGACTGACCGCCGCACTGTGCGTTACGCTCGCTCTCGCCGCCGCGCCGAAACATATCACGACCATCGCGGGCACCGGCACGGCTGGTTTTTCAGGCGATGGCGGTCCGGGGACCACCGGGCAGATCAATAACCCTTACGGCCTTACCATCGGGCCAGATGGCGCTCTCTACTTTTGCGAAGTCGACAACCATCGCGTGCGCCGGCTCGATTTGAAAGCTCACACGCTCTCGACCGTCGCGGGCAGCGGTAAGCAGGGCTATGCAGGAGACGGCGGACCGGCTTTAGCCGCGTCGCTGAATCAGCCGTACGAAGTCCGCTTCGATAATGCCGGCGACATGTTTTTCGTCGAGATGCAGAACCACAGCTTGCGGCGGGTAGGCGCGCGCACGCGCATCATTTCGACCGTCGCGGGAACCGGCCAGCCCGGATTCAGCGGCGATGGAGGCCCGGCGAATCGGGCGCAACTGCGCCAGCCGCACAGCTTCGCTTTTGCGCCGGACGGCTCGCTGTTGATCTGCGACATCGGCAATCATCGCATCCGGCGCGTGGATCTGGACGGCGGAATCATCTCCACTTACGCGGGCACGGGCGAACGCGGCGTTATCACGGACGGCGCGACGCTGGCCGGCACGCCTTTCAATGGCCCACGCGCGCTGACCACCGATCTTGACGGTAACCTCTATGTCGCGCTGCGCGAAGGCAACGCCGTCTACCGCATCGATGCCGGTACGGACCCGAATCGCCAGCGCGTTCACCATATCGCCGGCACAGGCGAGCAAGGATACTCGGGCGACGGCGGCCCGGCGCGACTGGCGAAACTTTCCGGTCCCAAGGGCATCGCCTACGCGCCCGATGGCAGCCTCTACATCGCCGATACGGAAAGCCACACCATCCGCCGCATCGATCTAAAGACGGGCATCATTCAAACTGTCGCCGGTACAGGCCAGCGCGGCGACGGACCGGATGGCGACCCGCTCGCCTGCCGGCTCTCGCGCCCGCATGGGATCTTCGTGGCGACGGACGGCGTGATTTATATCGGCGACAGCGAATCGCACCGCATTCGCGTCCTGCGCTGAGCGTATTGCGGCGGCGCATTGTGCTACGTCCGGCACGTTATAATTCCCCCAGATGGCTGCACGGCTTGAACCAGCGCCCGCCGTTCGCATTCCCGACCTGGTGGATTTGCGCAAGCTTTCCTCCGTCCATTTGGACACCCTGCTCGAGGAAGAAACCCGCGAGTGGAACGAAGCGCTGGATTGGGACTTCCACAAGTCAGCCGACCTTGTGCGCCGCTTCGTAGACCTCCGCGCGCTGAGCGGCTGCGCGCTCATGGATCAGGGCGAGGCGGTGGGTTATTCCTACTACGTTCTGGAAGAGCAGAAAGGCCTGATCGGCGACCTCTATGTGCGCCCGCGGTATCGCATTGCCGAGAATGAACACCGGCTGCTCTATGGCGTGCTCGAAGGACTGGTAACCGGCTCGCAGGTGCGCCGCATCGAATCGCAGCTGATGATGATCCTGCCGGAAACCGCGCGCAGCGCGCCCGGCACGGATTATCTCGCCACCCACGAGCGGAATTTCATGCTGCTGGATTTCGAGGCGATGCCGCCGCTGCCGGACCGGCCGGCGCGCCATCGCATTCACATCGAGAAGTGGTCCGACCATCACCAGGACAACGGGGCGCAATTGATCGCGGCGTCATACGCCGGGCACATCGATAGCCGTATCAACGACCAGTATCGCTCCGTGACCGGCGCGCGCCGCTTCCTCTACAACATCGTGCAGTATCCCGGCTGCGGCACGTTCTTTCGTCCGGCATCGTATGTGGCGTTCGATCTGGAGCGCGGCTGGCTCTGCGGCCTGTCGCTCACCAGCGGCGTCGGCGAGGCGGCGGGACATATCACGCAAATCTGCGTCGCCCCACAAGTCCGCGGTACCGGCGTAGGCTACGAATTGTTGCGGCGCTCGCTCATCACCATGCGCGAGCACGGCTGTCGGAAAGTGAGTCTTACGGTGACCGCGGCGAACCGCGAAGCTGTCGATCTCTACGAGCGCATGGGCTTCCGCACGATCCGGAAATTTTCGGCGTTTGTGTGGGAGGGGTTTGCCGCGGGGTGAGATGCCGTTGACTAAGAGTGAAGAGCATCGCGCCGACGAGCAAAGGTTCCAGTAAGGTCTGGATCACCATTTCCACAAAGATTCGGGAATGAAGCCTTTCACGATTTGTGATGCCTGGCATTGATCCAAGCAGCCCTCGCTTGATCCTCGATCCCCTCGCTCTGCGATACAATCCAACGCATGCTGAAACGTGCGTGCCTTCTCGCGGTGTGTCTGGCCAGCCTTGCGCCGGCGGCGCTTGTCCGGATCGAACTGGGGGAGCGCTCCGATGTGCTGGGCGGAAAGTCGTTCGGCGCCGCGGGCCCTTACGAGCGCCTGATCGGCAAAGCGTATTTCGCCGTCGATCCCGCAAACCCCGCCAATAGGAGTATCTCCGATATCGATAAAGCTCCGCGCAATGAAAAGGGCCTGGTGGAGTTTTCGGCCGACCTCTATGTGCTGACGCCGCGCGATCCGGCGCGGGGGAATCATGCCGTGCTATTCGAAGTGTCGAACAGGGGCACGAAAGGCATGCTCTCGATGTATAACCGGGCGGCGGGTTCGCTCGATCCGCGCACGGCGGAGCAGTTTGGCGACGAATTTCTATTGGAACGCGGCTTCACGCTGGTGTGGCTGGGGTGGCAGTTCGACGTGCCGAGACGCGACGGCCTGATGCGGCTTTACGCGCCCGTGGCGCATGACGGCGACCGCCCCATCACGGGCCTGGTGCGCTCCGAGTTCGTGCTGGATCGCGCGGCCAACAGCTATTCTCTGGCGGATCGCGATCACATTCCGTACGCGGCGGTCAATCCCGACGATCCGAAACTGACGCTGACGGTTCGCGACTGGCGCGAGGGCGCGCGCCGTCCGGTGCCGCGCGACGACTGGCATATCGAAGACCGAACGCGCGTGATGATGCCCGCCGGATTCGAGATGGGCAAAATTTACGAGCTGGTTTACACGGCGCAAGATCCGGTGCTTGTGGGCCTTGGTCCCACCGCCATCCGCGACCTGATTTCGTTTCTGAAATACGGCGGCAACGATGCCACGGTGCTGGGCGATGCCAAAAATTACGTGAAGCGCGCGTACGGTTTCGGTATCTCACAGAGCGGCCGGTTTCTGCGGACGTTTCTTTATTACGGATTCAATCGCGACGAACACGACCGCCAGGTATTCGACGGTGTGCTTTCGCACGTGGCGGGCGCGGCGCGCGGCAGCTTCAATTTCCGTTTCGCGCAGCCCTCGCGCGATGCGCATCCTTTCTACAACATGTTTTATCCGACCGACATTTTCCCGTTCACCGATCTGGAAGAAACCGATCCGGAGACCGGCCTGGCGGATGGCCTGCTGGTTCGCGCCGCCAAAGACAAAGTCGTGCCGAAGATTTTTTACACCAATTCGGCTTACGAATACTGGGGGCGCTCAGCGTCGTTGATTCACATCGCGATCGACGGCCAGAAAGACGCAACGATTCCCGATACCACGCGAATTTATTTCCTGGCCGGCGGGCAGCACGGACCGGCTTCTTTTCCGCCGCCCAAAAATCATACGCAGAACTTGACAAATCCAAATGATTACCGGTGGGCGATGCGCGCGCTGCTGGTAGACATGGACCGGTGGGCCGCGGAGGGCAAGGAACCACCGGCCTCGCAATATCCGCGCATTGCGCAGGACACGCTGGTGCCGCTGGGCGCGGTGCAATTCCCGAAAATTCCGGGCGTCGCGCTGCCCACGCACGTCCAGCAAGCCTACCGCGTGGATTACGGTCCGGAGTTTCGCACGGCGGGCATCATCACGATCGAGCCTCCAAAAGTCGGCCATGCGTTTCCGATTTTGTTGCCGCAGGTGAACCAGGATGGCAACGAGACGGCCGGCTTACGCATGCCGGAACTGCAGGTTCCGCTGGCGACGTATACGGGATGGAATCTCAGGTCGGCGGACATCGGCGCGCCCGGCGAGCTGAACAGCATGCAGGGATCGTTCATACCGTTCCCACGTACGAAAGCGGACCGTGAGCTGCAACATGATCCGCGCCCATCGATCGAAGAGCGCTACGCGGGCCGCTCGCAGTATCTGGAGAAGATCGAAGAGGCCGCGCGCAAGCTGGCGTCGGGCGGTTATTTACTTGAAGCCGATATCCCGAAGGTGGTCGACCACAGCGCCACGGAATGGGATTACCTGGTGGGCGCGCGGTAGGGATTCTATCGCACCGTGAATCGCTCGTTCGGCGATGGCTTCGTTCATCTGTTCGATCGATAAGGGTCTCCGCTGCTTCGGCCGCAAGCTGCCCTTCAATTCCCGGACATCGCGGTTTCGCGGACGTACAATGACACGGCCGTCCGCGGCGATCTGGAATTCGAGCCGATGACCGGCCCGGAGTTTGAAATGCTCGCGAATCTGCTTGGGGATGGTGATCTGTCCTTTGCTGGCCAGCGTGCTGGTGGCAATGCCCTACTCGCTCTCGATCTGCTTACTTGATTGCAAGGCATGGCGGGTTTGCGCGCTCGCCACCCGCGCGCTGCGGCGCTCGATGAACTCCAGAAACTCGGCTTCGCGCTCGATCTCGACGCCAATCTTAAGCCAGTAAACCGGCAGTGGAGCCAGCAG
>DATLVQ010000126.1:0-2164 GCA_035577325.1 Bryobacteraceae bacterium
AATTTGGCAATTGCGAGCTTGTGTTGGATCTTGATCAAATGCTGCGGCACCGAGAGTCCGCGAAGTTCGTCGGGTAGATTCTCGCGCGCTTCTTCCCCCGCCAGCGCCCCCATAGTGAACTTGCCCTGCTTCACCACCACCATTTCGGGGCAACCCTTCGAACAGTCACGGAACGACGTTCCGGGGGCAGGCGTTTGCGCCTGTGACCTGCCCCCCATTTTTAGTCCAGGGATAATGAGACTTGCTCCGGGTTTTGTTCGCCCCGCAGCGTAGCGGGGATGGGGGCGTGGGGCAAGGGGACGGCGCTTGAGTCCCCTTGCCCCACTCCAGCTATGTTGAAGCTCACGGCTTGTGCTGCAAACTCTTCCGGTGTTCGATAACCGAGCGCCGAGTGTGGCCGCGCCTGGTTGTAGTCCTGCTGCCAGGCGACGATCTTCTCTCGTGCGTCAGCCAGGTCGGTGAACCAGTTCTCGTTGAGGCACTCGTCGCGGAAACGTCCGTTGAAGCTCTCCACATAGCCATTCTCCATCGGCCGTCCCGGCTGGATGGTGTGCCAGTCAAGGCCCTGCTCGTAGGCCCACTGGTCCACCGCGCGGCTTACGAACTCGGGCCCGTTGTCGCTGCGGATCTTGCGCGGCAGCCCGCGCCGTTGCTTCAGCTGTTCCAGCACGCGCACCACGCGCCCGCCGCCCAGCGAGGTGTCCACCTCGATCGCCAGGCACTCGCGCGTGTAGTCATCCACGATGTTCAAGGTGCGGAACCTCCGCCCCGAGCTGAGCGCGTCGGTCATGAAGTCCACCGACCACACCTGATTGGCCGCCACCGGCTCGGGTAGCGGCTGCCGCACGCCGCTGCGCTTGCGTCCCCGCTTGCGCCGCAGCGAGAGCTTCTCCTCCACGTACAGTCGGTACACCCGTTTGTGGTTTACCTGCCAGCCTTCGCGCCCCAGCAGGACCTGCAACCGCCGGTATCCGAACCGGCGCCGCGCCTCGGCCAGCTCGCGTAGCCGCGTGCGCAGCGTGCCGTCGTGCGGTCGCCGCGAACAGTAGCGATACGTTCCCCGATGCAGTTCCATCAGCCCGCAGGCGCGTCGCTCCGAGACCGCTACTTCCGAGCGCATCACTACGACTGCCTGCCTTCGCAGCCGCGGGCTCACCATTTTTTTGCTAGCACCGCCTTCAACGCCCGGATGTCCACCGCCTGCTCAGCCACGATGTGCTTCAGCTGCCGGTTCTCCTCCTCCAGCGTCCGCAGCCGCTTCGCCTCGCTCGCGTCCATCCCACCGTACTTCGACTTCCAGCGGTAGAAACACGCTCGCGTGATCCCATGCCGCCGGCACAGCTCAGGGGTTTCCACCCCGGCCTCCGATTCCTTCAAGACCGCGATGATCTGTTCTTCGCTGAATCGACTCTTACGCACGACTCCTCCTCCGGCTGGCCCTGGCCGGGCCATCCTAATCGGGAGAAGTCTCATTTCCGATGGGCTAATTTACGGGGAGCAGGTCACCCGAATGATGCCCAACTTTTTGGGATCGCCAGCAAAGCAGATCGGAATGCAAATGTGATGCAAGTTGGCAAAGGCTGAATCCAGCTTGTACCTGGTTTTGGACGCCAAAGGGTATTCAGACCGAAAAAGCGCATACGCGCAGAAGTCGGCCAGTTGAATGAAGAATGAATCCTCGGAATCTCGGAAGATAATGTCCTCCAAGATGTTACCGATGGGAATGTTCTTGAAGGTACTGCCATCTCCCCACGCGCCGAACATGCTTTGGATGGGATTGAAAACGCCCATGCGGCGAACAAGAAACGTGTAATCCTTGCCCTCATCATGAATGATTACAGCATTGCCGCCGCTTTTCTTCATGTTCGTGTTGATGCGATTTATAAGCCTCTCGAATAGAAGGCGTTCCTCATGCTTCGCTCCAATAGCATTAAATATCTTTATACCCGGCAGCGAAGCGACGAACTTCAGCGTCTCGCAAAACAGATGGCAGCGCAGTCCTTTTGGCACAATGCGGGGTGCGACCTTGCCACGTCCCGCTACAAAGTCAGTCGCGTGCAATTCCACCGTGACGTAAATCCCATAGTCTTTCTTGAGTCGCCGCCGGAACTCTTTAATTAGGGATAGAGTTGTTTTCCACTCGGTTTCCGGGATTGCCAAGGCG
>DATLVQ010000127.1:0-3161 GCA_035577325.1 Bryobacteraceae bacterium
CCATCAGGTGTAAGCCCTGGGCACCCGACCGGGACGCCGAAGATGGGTCCAAAACCTGGCGGTCGTGTCTGGCCGGGTTTTAAGAAGGTTAGCGTGTGGCGCTCATGCGTGGGAAAGGTCCAACGGATGCTGTCGCCCGCATGGATCCAAAGTTCATTCGGCAAAAAGGCTAGCGCCTGGCTTTCCCGATTGGGGCTCTCCGCGCCCACGATTCCCTGCCACTGAGCTTGGACCAACTGCGGAATGATCAAGGCCGAGAGCGCCAGCGCGCAACGGAATATCGATGAAAATCTGAATAAAGTGTACGTACTCATTTGTTGCTCCTGAAGGCAGTTTCTGGCTGCCAATTTCGAACTGAAAATGTCAATGCAGCCGAGCTGGCAAGGAATCCTAGATGCAATGCGAACTGTCTCCGCTCAAAGTCCAAAATGCTTGAAACCGACGGACGTTTGAATTTGCGGCGCTAAGTCCCCTGAACATCTGCTACACAACGTCGCCCTGCAAGGACGCGATATCGCAGCCCACTTTTGGCCGAAATGCCGCAAATCCGCAATGCACGCAGCATCAAACTAAGGCCAAGAAAAAGTCATCAGGCAAGCCTCAGAAGACACAAGAGTTACAGACCCGCCAGTTTTGCACGCCAGTCGATTGAAGCATACTTAAGGAAGTGATAAGCTTCGCACTATTCCCACCGAGCGCGTTGCCTGGAGCACGCCTTGTCGCGTTTCGTCCGCTTCGAGGGCTATCAAGTTGACCTGCAGACGGGTGAGCTGCGGAAGAACGGCACCAGGGTTCGTCTCTCCGGTCAGCCTTTTCAAATCTTGGCCTTGCTCCTGGAAAGACCGGGAGAACTGATCAGTCGCGAGGATTTGCGTACCAAGCTCTGGCCAGATGAAGTCTTTGTTGATTTCGACCACAGCCTCAATGCGGCGGTCAACAAACTGCGAGAGGCTTTGTGCGATTCGACTAGCGATGTGCGTTTTATCGAGACTCTCCCTAAGCGCGGCTATCGCTTCATCGGCCCCATCGAAACGCGGGACAAACCTGCCACCCTGCAAGTCCATGTGGTCTCGCCCGGTCCGGCCCCGCCCGCTCTGCGTAACCGGCTGAACCGACTACACATCCCGCTAAAGCACGCGCTCGCCCTATCCGTCCTCGTGCTCGCGGGACTCCTCACAGGCCTGTATCTGTATTCGAGACGGAGTCATAACCCCTCCGGCAACGTTGTTCCAGCTATTCATTCAATCGCGGTACTTCCGCTTAAGAACCTTTCGGGCGATCCGGCGCAGGAATATTTTGCCGACGGCATGACCGAGGAGATTATCGGACGCCTATCCATGATCCGTGGTCTTCGCGTCATCTCTCGCACCTCTGCGATGCATTTCAAAGATACCCGCGCTCCTCTGCCGGAAATCGCCAAGGCTCTCGGCGTCGATGCCATGGTGGAAGGTTCAGTCGTACGCGAGGGCGGTCGGGTCCGCGTCCATGCCCAGTTGATTCGCGCCGCCACCGACGAGCATTTCTGGTCGGAAACCTACGACCGCGAGCTCGGGGACGCCCTCGCCCTGGAGAGCGACGTGGCACAAGCGATCGCTGCAAGAGTCGAGGTTACGGTCACCGGTGCAGAACGCGCCAGGCTTGTAGCCGCGCGCCAAGTCTCCCCTGATGTTTATGAGAACTTTCTCAAGGGGCAGCTCGCTGAAAGAAGCAACAGCCCAGCTGCAACGCAAAAAAGCATTGCTTACTTTGAGGAGGCAATCAAGAAGGACCCGGCGTTTGCACCGGCTTACCTCGGCTTGGCGCATGCTTATGACGCACTCGGCATGCCTGGCGTTGCCGGGGCTCCTCCGAGTGAATTGCAGCCAAAAGTAATCAGCGCGGTCCGTAAGGCGCTGGAACTGGATCCATCGCTTCCTGGAGCACATGCCCTGATGGGGAGTTTGTATCAGATGCAATGGCAGTGGAACGACGCCGAGCGCGAATATAAGCTCGCCCTCGAGTTGGATCCGAACGACGCCGGGGCGCATCTCTCATTTTCAACCTGGCTGCTGTCTCAGGGGCACACGGAAGAGGCGCTAGCATGGTCCCGACGGGCCCGGGAGCTTGACCCCATCGGAATTACGGGCAATGCCATGGGGTGGATTCTATTTCAATCGCGCCACTACGATGAAGCCATTCGCGAACTGCGAAGCGATTTGGCTGTGCACCAGGATGATGCCTCGACCTACTGGTCTTGCTGGTTTCTGGGTTTCGCGCTCAGTGCAAACGGTCAGCCGCACGAAGCGATTCCCGTGCTGGAAAGAGCGCTCGCTCTCAGCGAGCGTAACCCGGCTGTGATCGGCGTGCTCGTCAGGGCATACGCGCATGCTGGGCGTCGCACCGAAGCGCTCCGCCTTCTTGATGAACTAAAACGACGGCAGCAGACAGGCTACATTCCTAGTGCTGCTCTTGTGAACGCTTATCTCGGACTCGGCGACTACGAACAGACATTTTCCTGGCTTGAGCGGGCCTACAAGGAACACTCACCGATTCTGCAGTACATCAAAGTGCATCCCTTCTTTGATCCCCTCCGCGGTGACCCGCGTTTTGCGGACTTGGTGCGCCGCGTCGGACTTCCCGAGACGCGCTAGCCGCGTCTTCTGGGTTGGTGAGCCACTCTTGGCGAGGTTACTGCCTATGATTGCGGACGTATCACGGGCCAACCGGAAGTTAGCACCAGAAGAATCGATCAGCGCAGTGGCGGGCCACTGAATTGTGGGTAGGGGAAGCCCGAGCGCAGTTGTGTCGAGCCACTCCGTTTGCTAGTTTGGCGTAGATGCCGCCGCCTGTGCCCGAACAAATCAGCAAGACCATTGAGACTCTTTACCGATCGGAATCGGGCCGGGTTCTGGCGACGCTCGTGCGCCTCCTCGGAGATCTGGATCTCGCCGAAGAGGCCGTGCATGAGGCGTTCGCCGCCGCTCTGGAGTCCTGGCCTCAGGCGGGCATTCCGGAAAAGCCGCGCCCCTGGCTGATTTCAACGGCACGCTTCAAGGCGATCGCGTCCGGAAAGTCTTGCATGGGGCCCGTTCGAGGGCTTTGGACCGGACATCGTCAAGGACATTCGCCGCATCAAGTCGTAGGACGGCTCGGACCTTATCCTTGCGGGTAGCTCCACACTG
>DATLVQ010000128.1:0-2704 GCA_035577325.1 Bryobacteraceae bacterium
TCTTATGGAAGAGTCGCCATATCGGCGCGCTGCCAGGCGAAATCGAGACCTTCCGTTTCCGCATCATTGAGCGACAACACGCGAACCCGCTGCCCCTCTTTGAGCATCTGCAACAGCACCTGCCTGCCGTTCTCGAATCGAATGGCATCATGATAGGTGTTCGCCAAGGCCGTTGTCTGGGTGAAGGTCACGGTTTCTTCTTCTCGCACACCCAAATCACGCTGCAGCCCCACCGGAATACCGGTCATGCGCAGCCGAGCGCCCGGCGGGATGCACACGGCGGGTGTTTCAGCAAATGTAGGCGGAAAAATAGCGGCTCTTACACGCGACCAGAAGCTTTGCACTTCTAGCCCGTTCTTGCAGGTCGCTGCGCGGCAAAGTTCCGCGGGCGACGCCAGGCCAATGGCGCCCGTAATGAACCGGTGCGCAACGAGTTCCTCGCCTTCCACCGCTAGCCGGTTGGGAAGGCCATGCAACGAGTAATCACACATTTTCCAGTTACCTCCTTATGTTCCGAGGAAAAAAGTACGCCACACGCATTGAGTCTGATCCTGGGAATATTGCCCAGGACGCCTTTTTCCAGTCTGAGCAGGTTCGGAAGAAAAGACAATACCTTCGATCAGGTGTTGGTCTACTGGCGGACGTTCAGAGTGTGAGGATAAGGACGATTTTCGCGGCGTTATGCCACCGATCCCTCGCCACCGTCGACACGGATCGTATTTCCCGTCATCCAGTGGGTGTTCGCATCAGAAAGCACGCCGATACACTTGGCCACGTCTTCCGGCGTGGTGAGCCGGTTGTGAGGGTTCCGGATCCTGGCAAATTCGATCAGTTTTTCGTGTCCCGGAATCTTTCGCAGCGCCGGGGTATCGGTGACGCCGGCCAAGATCGCGTTAGCCGTGATGTGGCGCGACGCCAGTTCGAGCGCAAGCTGGCGAATGTGCGCTTCCAGGATCGCCTTGGCTGCGCAAACCGGCCCATACTGAGGTATGGCTTTGCCGCCACCCTCGCTGGTCATGGCGTAAATACGGCCTCCCGCTCGCATCAGCTGGCCGCCGACAATGTCCCGCACCCAATAGACCAGGCTATGACCCATCACGTCGCTGGTCATTTCAATCTGCCGCTGTGAAGCCGTCTCCTCCTGCCCGACCAGGGGCTTCAGCGCGCCAAATGCCAGCGAGTGCAGCAGCACGCGCACCGTTCCCGGTGTCTTTTGAAACGCGCCGTCGATGTGCGCGATGACGTCGCGTCGCGTCTCCTCGTCAGCCGCATTTTTGTTGAAGAACACCGCTTCGCGTCCGAACGCGCGAATCTTCTCCATCACTTCGTGCGCGTGCGCAAGGGTCTCGCGGCGGTCCAGATGCACGCCGAAAATGTTCATGCCGCGCGCCGCCAGCTCAAGCGCCGTCGCCTCTCCAAAACCGCTGCTCGCGCCTAATATCAGGGCCCACTGTTGTTCGCTCATGTTGTGATTGTTGTGACCGTTATCTCTCTCTGATCTCCCTCGCCCGCCGCGATCCGGATCTCGATCCGCTCCGCCGGCATCAGCTCTGGGAACTTCTCCGCCCACTCGATCAGGATGATGGCGTCTCTTTCGAACAGCTCGTCCATCCCCAGCCTGGCGGCTTCGTTCGTCTTATCCAAGCGGTAGAGATCGATATGGTAAACCCTCGGGACGGCGGTTTCCGAACCCGCCAGCGGATATTCGTGAATCAGCGTGAACGTCGGGCTGGCTACCTCATCGGGCTCCGCCGCGCCCAATCCTTTCACGATGCCCTTGGCGAGCGTGGTTTTCCCGGCTCCCAAATTGCCGATCAGCAGCACCGCCGCGCGCCGCGGCAATTCGCGTCCCAGACGTTCGCCGAGCGCCACTGTTTCCTCTTCAGACGAGGTCCGAAACGTGGGCACACTGCTCCATGGCTGCCGGCAAATATCGCAACAGATCGGTGGCGATCACACACTTATCTCCAAGCTCAGACGCGCCGATCTCGCCGGAGAGCCCGTGCAGATAAACCGCCGCCGCGATCGCCAGTTCCGGGTCACGGGGAAATTGCGCGAGAAAGCCCGCGACAATCCCGGTCAAAATATCGCCCGTGCCGCCCTTCGCCATAGCAGGCGAGCCCGTGGGATTGATCCAAACCCGCCCATCGGGAAATGCCAGTAGCGTGCGATAGCCCTTCAGCACCAGGTGCACGCGCTTCTCCATGGCAAAGGCGCGCGCAATCGACACACGGTCATCTTCCACTTCAGTCACGGTCTTCTTCACCAGGCGCGACATCTCGCCCGGATGCGGAGTCAGCACACGCAGCCGCCCATCACCCTTCCAGTCGGAACCCGCCAGCGCATTGAGCCCGTCCGCATCCACCACCATGGGTTGCGCGAATTCGACGAACGAGCGTCTCACCACGGCGACCGTCTCTGGATCGGTCGTCAGGCCCGGGCCGATTGCGAGCACCGTCTTGTTTTTGGCAATCTCCGGCAGCGCTCCCGGCTCGAACGTACGCATAGAAATTGCGCCGGCCGCCGTTTCGGGCAGCGGCTCGGTCATCAGCTCCGGCGCGTGCGCGGCAATCACTGGCAGAGCGCCCTCCGTCGATGCCACCGTGACCAGCCCCGCTCCCGCCCGCAGCGCCGCCATACCGGCCATGGCCGCCGCGCCCGTCTTGCCGCGCGAGCCTGCCACCACCAGCACGTGCCCGAAACT
>DATLVQ010000129.1:0-4745 GCA_035577325.1 Bryobacteraceae bacterium
CGCCCGCCACCCATTCCACCGATGCGTGGACCACCCATACCTCCACCACCACCGGGATAACCGCCACCGCCCGGGTAGCCGCCTCCACCGCCGGGATAGCCACCACCACCCATGGGGCCGCTCTGTTCGCTCTCCTCACGAGTGAAGCGCGCGCTCACCTCTTTCGACCAGGGTGATTTCGTCGTGAGCTGCTCGATCTCCTGGGCGGACCACTCGGCCGGTTCTTTCTTGTTCCAAAAGTCGGAATTAAAGGCATCCAGCCGCTGCCAGCCCGTTACACACGCGCCGGCAGCAAGCATCAGCGCGCCCCGCCTGGTGAGCACGAGCGTATCGCGTTCGTGATCCATGATGGTTTCCTTTATTAAGTGGAGACGTCGCGCGCACCATCTAAGGTTGCAGGCTGTTTTGTGGTATTCGATACCCCGAAAGCTGGGCCGTGGGTCATGACCCACTTCGAGCGTCGTTCAGGACACCTTGCTCTGAAACAGCAGCGCGGCAAACTCGGCCAGGTTCCGCCGCCAGACCATCCAGGTGTGATGGCCGGGCGTTTCGATGTCCACGTGGCGGATGTCTTTTGACTTGAGCCATTCGCGAAACTTGCGGTTGATGTCGATGAGCCGGTCATCGGTCCCGCAAGCCACCCAGAGCAGGTGGATTTGTGCATTGGCCTTCGCGTCGAGCGACGGAAACGCGGCGTCGAACTCCTCGCGCATGCCACCTGAGCTGAACGCGCCGATCCACGCAAAGCGGTCGAGTGTGTTCAGGCCGGTCAGGAGCGATTCGGAACCACCCATCGAGAGGCCCGCGATGGCGCGCAAGTTGCGGTCCTTCGAAGCGCGATACGTTTTCTCGACTTGCGGAATGACTTCGGTGAGCAGGGCATCACGGAACCGGCTGAAATTCCGCTCTACCAGGTTGCGATCGCGCCAGGACGGGCCATTGCGCGCAAGAATTTCCGGCGCGCCGTAGCCAAGTGGCATCACCACCAGCATCGGTTTCGCTTTGCCCTGCGCGATCAGATTATCCAGAATCACATTGGCGCGGCCCACGGCGCTCCATCCGCTCGCATCGTCGCTGAATCCGTGCAGCAGGTAGAGAACCGGATACAGCATCTTCGCTGTGGGATCGTAACCCGGCGGAGTATAAACGTAGAAGTCGCGGTTGTCGCCCACCACGCCCGACTTGTAAAAATGGCGATGGAGTGTCCCGTGCGGGACGTCGTTCAATTCCCAAGGAAGCGATGCCGGACCAGGCACGTGCACTTCGCTCGATACATAGAGGAAGTTGGGTTTGATTTCGGGGTTGGACGGATCGTGCAGGCTGACGCCATCGACCGAAAACGAATAGCCGTAATAATCGGGCTCGAGCGGCCCGGCGGTCGCGCTCCACACGCCCTGCTCGTCCTTCTGCATGGGCGTGCTCTTCGCCCCCTCAAGACTAAGAGAAACTTCCTTGGCGTTGGGCGCGCGGAGCCGGAAAGTGACACTCCGGTCGGCGTGTACTTCCGGCGATTGAATCGGCTGCGGCTGGGCCAGCATGGGCAACGCGGCCGCGAGAAAAAGCAGACTGGTGTATTTCATATTTCCTTTACGCGTCGCAAAGCCGCGCGGCGTCTTCGAGGGATTGGATCGGATCTTTCGCGGCGGGCACGAACTCGTGCGCCATGTAGCCCTGGAATCCGAGATCGACCAGCGCTTTGGCCACCGCGCCGTAGTTCAATTCCTGCGTGTTGTCGATCTCGTGACGGCCGGGCACGCCGCCCGTGTGGAAATGCGCCAGGTACTGAAAATTCTGGCGGATCGTCCGAATCACGTCGCCCTCCATAATCTGCATGTGATAGATGTCATACAGCAGTTTCACTTTCGGTGAATCCACGCGCTTGATGACCTCCACTCCCCATGCGGTGTGATCGCACTGGTAATCGTGGTGATCCACCTTGCTGTTCAACAGCTCGAGACAGATCATCACGTTGTTATCCTCGGCTATTTTCTTCACTCGGTTCAGGCCGGTCACACAGTTCGCCATACCGATATCGTCAGCCAGACCGCGGCGGTTTCCGGAGAAAGTGATGACGTTCGGGACCCCGGCTTTCGCAGCTTTGGCGATATTTTCGCGAAACTCTTTCTCCAGGCGCGCGTGATTTTCGGGGCGGTTCAAGGCGTCGGAAATGGTACCCGCGCCGGGTGTCATGGAGGGCACGAGACCGTACTTCTGGACCAGTGGCCAGTCTTTAGAATCAATCAGATCAATGCCTTTGAGCCCGATGCGGACGGCCGCTTTGCACAGATCATCGAGGCTGTACTTTTCGTAGCACCAGCGCGAGACGGACTGCTTCAGGCGCCCTTTGAGTGGCGCGGCGGACGCGGGCGTGCCGGCGGCCAGCGCGCTCACCGCGAGCGTCTCGACTGCGGATCTGCGGGTGATCATATCCACTGCATCCTAACAAGCCACATGGCCGTTTGTCTTGACACGGGTGCTTATACTCGGAGTAGTAAGTCCCGCGTCCTTCCGCATGCTCCATTCTCTCGACATTCTCATCGGTTTTGCGTCCATCATGTTGCTTGTGAGCGCGGCGGTAACGGTGATGACGCAGGCGGTGACGGGCGCGCTTGGATGGCGCGGAAGAAATCTGGTTCGCGGGCTGGTCACAATTCTGAACCAGGTCGATCCGAAGATCACGGCCTTCTGCGCACGGCAGATCGTTCTCGCTGTCGTGCGGCATCCGTTGATCGCGCGGGCCGAAGGCAAGCCGGGCACGGTGATACAGCGCGAGGAACTGACGCGCATCTTGCTGGAGCTAGCAGCGGCCCAGGAGCCCGGCGGTAAATTGCTCGACGAGTACGCGCGCGCGACGCTAAAACGCACGCTCGAAACCAACGGCATCGCCGACGCCGGGCAAGTGCTCGCGAACATTCATCTCTTGGGATTAAAACTGGAGGCGCTGCGGCCCGAATGTCCAGCGGCAGTGCGGCATGGCATGGCCATCGCGACCGAAGCGCCCGGCCAGTTCACCGCCCGCCTTCATGCCTGCTTCGATGAGACCATGGACCGCGTCACGCAGCGCTTTGCGCGTCACACGCACGCCATGGCGGCCGGGATCGCCCTAATTGTGGCGGCGGGATTGCAACTGGATGCCTTTGATCTGCTGCGACATGCAAACACCTCGGTCCTCGTGCCGGAAAATTGGGAGTGGAGTTGGGCCAAGCTTCCCGGCATCGGGCTCTCGGCTATTTTGCTCAGCCTGGGCGCGCCATTCTGGTACAACGCGCTGAAGGATCTGCTGGGCTTGCGGCCGCTGCTGGCGCGCAAGGAGCAGACGAATCGCGAACAGCGCCAATCGGCGCAGAACAGCGCTGGCACACCTGCCACAATCCAACTGACCGGTGAAAAGGGCGATCTCGCCTCCACGGGCGCGGTGGGCTAATGCAGCGCGACTGGATCGGCTGCGCCGCCGATAATTTCCACAAGGGCCGGCATGGCATCGAGCCGAGGGCCATTGTCATCCACATCATCGTCGGCTCGCTCGAAAGTGCGGGGCTGACGTTTCATGATCCCCGCTCCGCGGTTTCCGCGCACTACGGCGTCGGCAAATCCGGCCGCGTCCATCAATTTGTGGAGGAGACCGATACGGCGTTTCATGCTGGCACGGTGGTTGAAGCGACGTGGCGGCTGATCGATCCGAACCTGAATCCAAATCTATATACGATTGGGATCGAACACGAGGGGCAGCCGCAGGAGATTTGGCCCGACGAGCAGTACGGGGCGAGCGCGGCGCTGGTGCGCGAGGTTGCCGGACGGTGGAAGATTGCGCTTGACCGCGACCACATCATCATGCACCGTGAAATTCGCGCGTCGAAGACGTGCCCTGGATCGGTCGATATGGACAGGCTGATTCGCGAAGCGGCCTGTGCGCCGGTTCCAGCCGTGAATGGTAACGGCCGACGCAGAGCGGTGATAAAGGTCAATGTGCGGCGCGGAAGGCCTGCGACGTCGGCGGCCATCGCTCGCACCGTGCAACTTGGATCAGAGATTGAAACTGCCGGGTTCACGGCGGCGGGCGAGCCGGTCAACGGAAATCCGTGCTGGTATGAAACGCCCGCTCACGATTACGTGTGGGCGGGCGCTACGGACAGGCCGAATCCGGCACAGGGCTAATGGTCTTTCGGCTTCTCTTTGTCTCTCTTTTCTTTCTCAGGAACGCGGCGTTCTTCATTTTGCGGACGGCGCTGCGCTTCGGGCGGGCGATCCGGATGGCTATGCGGCCGCGCTTCCTCCGGCGCCGGCCGATTCTGCGGGGCGGGCCGGTACGTGGGCTCAGGCTGTGTGGGCCTGCGCGGGGGTTCCGATTGCGGGCGCTGTTGCGCGGCCGGCGGACGATACGCCGGTTCCGCCTGGGGGCGCGGTTGCGCGGCGGGCGGCCGGTCGGTGCGCTCCGGCTGCGGGCGTTCCTGCGCGGCCGGCGGACGATACGCCGGCTCCGATTGCGGGCGCGGTTGCGCGGCGGCCGGCCGGTCAGTGGATTGCGGGCGCGGTTGCGCGGCCGGCGGCTGCTGACCGGGCCTGTTCACTTGTGCGGGCTGATTTGGCGCCGCCGGCCGGTAGATCTGAGCATTGGTGGGCCGCGCCAAAGTCCGGGTGGCGGCGGGCGGCGGAGTTTTGGTGACCACAGGCATGTTCACCACGCTCTGCGGCGGCCGAGCTACAGAGGCAGGGGCTGCGGGACGTGCCGCTATGGCTTGCGCACG
>DATLVQ010000130.1:0-4837 GCA_035577325.1 Bryobacteraceae bacterium
GAGCCTCGTTAAGGACGACCCCTCTTTCTACAACCGCCTGTATCACAATAACCACGACGGAACCTTCACCGACGTGACCGAGCATGCAGGGTTGGCGGGGCGGGGTTACAGCATGGGCGCGGCGGCCGCCGATTTCGATAATGATGGCTGGACCGATCTTTACGTAACAGGCTTCAACCACAACTTTCTCTATCACAACAACGGCGACGGAACATTCGCGGATGTTACCGAGCGCGCTGGCGTAGGCGGGCGGGACGCATCAGGAAAAAAATTGTGGTCCACAGGCGCGGCATGGCTCGACTACGACAACGACGGCCGGTTAGACTTGTTCGTAGCCAACTACCTGGACTGGTCCTTCGCCAACGAACGCCTGTGCGGAGAGCCCGGCAAGCGGCTTTCATGCTCTCCTGCCTATTTTCCCGGCCAGCAGAATTTTTTGTACCACAACAACGGCGACGGAACATTCACCGAGGTCTCCACGGCGGCAGGAATCGCTCAGCACATCGGCAAGGGGATGAGCGTGGCGATTGCAGATTACGACGGCGACGGTTTCACCGACATTTTCGTGGCGAACGACAACGAGCGGAATTTTTTGTTCCACAACGAGCAGGGTCATGGATTTGTGGAGGTCGGTGTCGAATCCGCCGTAGCCTTCACGGAAGACGGCGTGCCCGTGTCCGGCATGGGAGCCGACTTTCGAGATCTTGATAATGATGGCCGCCCGGACTTGGTCGTGACGGCGCTCGAAGGCGAGAGCTTCCCGGTCTACCTCAATCAAGGCCGTGGATTTTTCATGCCCGCAAGTTACCAGACGGGCATCGGCTTCCCATCCCGTCGTATGAGCGGATGGGGTGTGGGGGCCTACGACTTCAACAATGACGGGCGTAAGGACATTTTTGTGGCGAACTCGCACGTGAGCGAAAATGTTGGCCTCTACGGCAAATATCAATATTGGCAGCCTAATGCCGTGTTCCTCAACGTGGGAGATGCGAATTTTCGTAACACAACATCTCAAGCCGGGGAGTCAATGCGGATCGCTACCGCACACCGCGGCACGGCTTTCGGGGATTTGAATAATGACGGCAAAGTCGATGCTGTCGTATCGTCCATTGGCAGCCCCGCCGAGATTTTGTACAACACGTCGGCTGGAGGACATTGGATCCTCATCCAGACCGTAGGCCGGCACAGTAACCGCGATGGAATCGGGACGAGAATCAAGGTAACCGGACAGTCGGGCCTGGTTCAGTACAATCACGTCTCCACCGCTGCGGGATATGCAAGTTCGTCCGACAAACGGGTGCATTTTGGTTTGGGTGCGGAGAACCGCATTCGCGAGATCGAATTGCGATGGCCGGGCGGCAAAGTGCAGGTTCTGAATGACATTTCCACCGACCAGATCTTGAAAGTGGCCGAGCCATGAGAATGCTCCTGGCCTGCATGCTCTGTGTGTCGATGCCCCCGATGGATGCGCAGACGTGCGCACCGGCGGAGATTGCGGAGAAGGCTCTGGACAGAGGCAACGTCACAGAAGCCGAGCGCGCTCTGGAGCCGTTCGCGGTCTCAGAGCCGCCGTGTAATCGAGTTGTGCTGCAGCTCGCGAGGCTTCGTGCGGCTCAGAAACAACCACAGGCCGCGGACTCGTACTTCACCGCGTATCTTGCACACGAACCGCAGGACGCAAAAGGTTACCAGTACTTTGCCCGGTTCTTATTCTTAATTGGCGATTACCCGCGTGCCGATGCAATGTCGTCGCGGGCGATCTCCCTGGATCCGTCCAGTGCCGGCGCGCTTACTCTGCAGGGTCGTCTGCTCGTTATGAAAGGGGAACCAGGGAAGGGTCAGTTACTACTCGAGAAGGCGTGCAAGATTGATCCGATCAATGCTGAAGCGCACTTTCAGCTCGGTGCGCTAATGGATCGCCAAAAGCGATATGCCGAAGCCGTCGAGCAGTTTAAACAGGTTATCGCGTTAGAGCCGGCGAACCCGCAGGCGTACGATTACCTAGCGCTCGATCTGGAGCCCATGGGACTAATCGAGAAAGCCGAAGCGGCCTACCAGAAGGGGCTCCAGGTCAACCAAACGCCGCCGCTTGATTCGTTCCTAGACTATAACTACGGTCGCCTTCTAATGAAGCGTAATCGCCTCAGCGAGAGCAAGATGCATCTGGACCGGGCGGTGGAGTTGGCGCCAAATGTGCGCGCGGTGCGTTACGAGCGGGGCAAGCTGAATTTCAGACTCGGAAATTATCAGGACGCGCGTAACGATGCCGAGCGTGCACTCAGCCTGCAGGATCCGGGCAAGGTCATAATCGACCTTCAGATTTACAACCTGCTGCAGTTGATCTATGCGCGATTAGGAGAGAAGGACCTGGCGCGGCAGTATGCAGAACTGAGCCGCACGACGCCGATACAACTCCGGCAGGACAGTCCGCGGTAGACTTGAGGGCGCAAACGGTCAGGTAATTTTTCAGTTCGCCCTCATCCCCGCGTCAGCCGCTCGGCCAGGTTGTTCTGGCCACCGACATCAGTGAGCCTGAAGTCGCGTCCCTGGAAGGGGTAGGTCAGTTTCTGATGGTCGAGACCTAGGAGCGTGAGCATGGTGGCGTGCAGGTCATGCACATGGACTTTGTCCTCCGTGGCTCGTAAGCCAATCTCGTCGGTAGCGCCGATCACCTTGCCGCCTCTGATTCCGCCTCCCGCCATCCAGACCGAGAAACCATAAGGGTTGTGGTCCCGTCCCGCCTGTCCCTGTCCGCCGCCCTCCACGCCGTTCGTGAAGGGGGTGCGACCGAAGTCACCTCCCCAAACGACTAGCGTGCTCTCGAGAAGCCCGCGCGACTTGAGGTCGGCCAGCAGCCCGGCGATCGGCTTGTCTACTTTTCGCGCCATCACGGTGTGGTTCTGGTCGCATTGGTTGTGGCCGTCCCAACCCACCGAGCCTCCCTTGTTGCCGCCGGAGTAGAGTTGCACGAAACGCACGCCCCTCTCCACCATCCGTCGGGCCATCAGGCACTGAGTTCCAAACTCCGCGGTTTGCGCCTCATCGAGCCCGTAGAGTTTTCGTGTGGCGCCTGTCTCCTTAGAGAGATCGGCCAGTTCGGGTACCGAGATTTGCATCTTGAATGCCAGCTCGTAGGCGTTCATGCGTGCCGCGAGATCGGAGTCGTCTGCACGCGCTTCCAAATGCCTCTCGTTGTACCAATGCAGCAGATCCAACATGCGGCGCTGTTCGCCGGCGGCGATGTCTTGCGGCCGGTCGACATTCAATATCGGCGCCCCATCAGTACGGAGCACGGTTCCCTGGAACATGGCAGGCAGGAAGCCTGAGCCGTAAGCCGGTGAACCTGCCTTGATTCCCCCGTCCAGCATCACCAGGAATGCGGGCAGGCTTTCGCTTTCCGTCCCGAGGCCGTAGACCACCCAGGAACCGACGCTGGGCCGGCCCACTCTTCCCCAGCCTGTATTCATCCAGTTCTGACCGATCACGTGCGTGAAGCCGTCGTGATAACAGGAACGGACCACAGCCATATCGTCGGCAAACTTCGCGGTGTGCTCAAACAAGTCAGAGATTTCGATGCCGGACTGCCCGCATTTGCGGAAGGTTCGCGACGACGCCAGCAACGGCGCTCTTTCCATCTTCGTGAACTGGAAATCGACTCTGCCGAAACTCGGCGGCGGCGTCTTGCCGTTGAGTTTTGCGAGTAGAGGTTTGGGGTCAAACGTGTCCACATGGCTAGGCCCGCCATGCATGAACAGAAAGATGACGTGTTTGGCCCGGGCGGGAAAATCGGGGGTCTTGGGTTCGAAAGGATTCGATGCTCTCACCGGCTGCGTAGCTGCGGCGGCGTCTCGCTCAAGTAAAAAGCCGGCGCCTAGCATGCCAAACCCCAGGCCGGCCTTTTGTAGGAACTCCCGGCGCGACGAAGCCAGCGCTGTTTTTTCGCACAGTCCGCTAAAGAGACCTTCGTTTTTCATCTCCAGACCTCAATCGACATACAGAAACTCGTTCATGTTGAGCAGCACCAGGCAGAGCTTATCGAGTTCCGAGGAACCCGTCTTCAAGAACGCGAGAGCTTTCTCCTTCTCCTCAGACGATGGATCGCGGCCCAGAACAAGCTGCCAGGCTCTAGTGACCCACTTGTCGCGGTCTTCCCGATGAGCTCTAATGAGGCGCGCCGCCAGGTTCTTCGCCTGGTTCTCCATGAACTCGCTGTTGAGCAATGCTAAAGCCTGCGGCGCCACGGTTGTGACATCCCTTCGGGGACAACTCACCGCCGTATCGGGCTGATCGAAAATCGCCAGCATGGGAAAAGGGAATGACCGCTTCACGTAAAGATAGACGCTGCGCCGGTTGTGCTCCGCAGGATCGAGCGACACGGGCCACTGGCTGGGTGCCCACATTCCGGCCTGCTCCTCTTTCGTAAGCGGTGGAATCACAGGCCGGCCGCCCATCTTCAAGTTCAGCACTCCAGCCACATCGAGCACGGAGTCGCGCATCGTTTCAGCATCCATACGCTGCCGGTTCATACGCCACAGGTATTGGTTCGAAGGATCAATCTGGGCATTGCTTTCGTCAAACCGGCTGGACATGCGATAGGTGTTCGACAACATGATCAGCCGGTGCAATTGCTTGATGCTCCAGCCCTGCTCGGTGAAGGTCGAGGCCAGCCAGTCCAGCAGTTCCGGATGGGTAGGAGGTTCGCCCTGGCGGCCAAAATCGCTCGGGGTGCCGACGATGCCTCTCCCGAAATGCCAGTACCAAACCCGGTTGACGATGACGCGCGCGGTCAGCGGATGATCCGGTCTAGTTAGCCAGAGCGCAAGGGCTCGCCGCCTTT
>DATLVQ010000131.1:0-22727 GCA_035577325.1 Bryobacteraceae bacterium
CCGTATCGTCTCACTGATTTCGAGCGCGACTGAGATCGTCCACGTGCTCGGCCAGACAGCCAGCCAGGTAGGCCGTTCGCACGAGTGCGATTTTCCGGCGGACATCGCGGCCCTGCCCGTCTGCACGAAGCCCACGATCGACATTTACGCCGACAGCGGGGAGATCGACCGCGCAGTGAAAGATCGCGTGCGCAACGCGCTCTCGGTCTACGACGTTTTCGACGACGTGCTCGAACGGCTGCAGCCCACGCACATCATCACGCAGACGCAGTGCGAGGTTTGCGCCGTGAGTTTGCGCGACGTGGAACGGTCGGTGGCATCGCGGCTGGCAAGTCAACCGAAAATCATCTCGCTGACGCCGAACTCGCTGGCTGACGTTTGGGACGACATCCGCCGTGTAGCGGGCGCGATCGGCATCGAGGAGCAGGGCGAGACGGTGGTCGCAGCATTGCAGGCGCGCATGTGCGCGATTTCCGAAAAGGCGCGCGCGACAAAGGAGCGCCCGCGCGTGGCATGCATCGAGTGGATTGAGCCGCTGATGGGCATCGGCAACTGGATGCCAGCGCTGGTGGAGATGGCCGGCGGGGTGAACCTGCTGGGTGAACCGGACAAGCACTCCGGTTACACGTCATGGGAAAACATCGAGGCGGGCGATCCGGACGTCATCATCGTTTGTCCCTGCGGCTTCGACATTGCACGGACGGAAAGCGAAATGTACTGGCTCACGCGACGCCCGGAGTGGCAAACGATGCGCGCCGTCCGTAATGGCCGCGTTTACCTGGCCGACGGCAACCAGTATTTCAACCGCCCCGGGCCACGGCTGGTAGAGACGTTACAAATTCTGGCGGAAGCGCTGCACCCGGAAGTCTTCATACCGGCGTTCGAGGGGGCGGGCTGGAGAAGGCTGTAAGGCCATTACGCTACGATCTTATGCGCCACGTTGCCGGCGACGTCCGTCAAGCGGAAATTGCGGCCGCTGTAGAAATAGGTGAGCTTGGTGTGTTCCAGGCCCATCAAGTGCAGAATGGTCGCGTGCAGATCGTGCAGGTGCATCCGGTCTTCCACGGCGTAATAGCCGAACTCGTCGGTTGCGCCGTAAGTGGATCCACCCTTCACGCCGCCGCCGGCCATCCACATTGAGTATCCGTATGGATTGTGATCGCGCCCGTCGCCTTCCTGCGCCACCGGCGTGCGGCCGAACTCGGCGCCCCACAGCACCAAAGTGTCCTGCAGCATGCCGCGCGCTTTCAGGTCTTTCAGCAGACCCGCGATCGGTAGATCGACCTCGCGCGCGTTACGCGTGTGCAGCCGGAAGAGTTCAGTGTGCTGGTCCCATTTGTAGCTATGCGTGCATTGGATGAAACGCACGCCGCGCTCTGCAAAACGGCGAGCGAGCAGGCACTGCCAGCCGAAATCGTAGGTCTCCTCGCGATCGAGCCCGTACAACTTCTTCGTCGCGGCCGACTCTTTCTCGACGTCCAGCGCTTCGGGCGCGATAGTCTGCATGCGGAACGCCAGCTCAAAAGCTTGAATCCGCCCTTCGAGTTCGGGATCGTACTCACGGGAAAAAGCATGCCGCTGATTGACCTTTTGCAGCATGTCGAGTTCGTAGCGCTGGATCTCCGGCGTTACGTTGCTCACCAGGTTCTCGATCGGTTCGGCAAGATCTCGCGCGCGGATGCCCGCGTGACCGAGCGCCGTGCCCTGATAAGCCGCGGGAAGAAACGCCGAGCTCCAGTTTTTCGCGCCGCCGTGCGCCAGCGTCGGCTTGATGGTGATGAAGCCGGGCAGATTCTGGTTTTCACTCCCCAGGCCGTAAAGCATCCACGAGCCCATGCTCGGCCGGGTGAACGTATTCGAACCGGTGTGCAACTGCAGCAACGCGCCGCCGTGCGCCACACTGTCGCCTACCACGGAACGGACCACGCACATGTCGTCGACGCACGAGCCCACGTGCGGAAACAGATCGCTGACCTCGATACCGCTCTGCCCGTAAGGATGAAACGCCCACGGCGATTTCATCAAACCGCCAATCTTGCCTTCGGCGAAGGTCAGCGGCCGTTTAAAGGGCAGCGGCTTCCCATCATACTTGGCGAGCGCTGGTTTGGGATCGAACGTATCGACGCTCGACGGACCGCCATGCATGAACAGGAAGATGACGCGCTTGGCGCGGGCTGGAAAATGAGGGGCACGCGGCGCCAGCGGGTTGGCCGGTTCCGCGCCCGAAAGCTGCGACAACAGTCCCGTGAGCCCAAGCGTGCCGAAGCCGCAACAGGCCTGGCGCAATGCCGCGCGCCGGGAAATCGGTGGCTGTTCGCCGTCAATCGACATAAATGAACTCGTTTGAAGAAATCAAAATGCGGCAGAGGCTCTGCCAGGCGTTCCACTGCACATCGGATGAACGCGCCGCTTTCTGTTGGTAGGCGTGCATATAGTTCAGCATATCCTGCGTTTCCTGTTCGGTTGGCTTGCGATCGAGCATCCACAAATACGCGTCGGCTATGCGCCGGCGATCATCGGCGTCCGCAGTGGCCAGCTTGCGCGCGAGCTCACGCGAACGGTCGGCGATGAATTTGCTGTTCATCATGAACAGGGCCTGTGGAGCGACATTGGTCCCGGCGCGTCCTTCGCTGGGCGTCGTGGCGTCGCCAAAATCGAAGAGGTTGAGCAGGCTCGGCAGGTTCGAGCGGCGCAGCGGAAGATAAACGGTGCGGCGCTTGCTGGTTGAAGGGTTAATGCTCAAGCGGTCTTCGCTGTTCTCGCCATCGGTGCTGAAACCACTTTGCAGAGTGCCTCCCATGGTCCAGTCAATCGTTCCATCAATAGCCAGCAGCCCGTCGCGAATCTCTTCCACATCCAGCCGCCGGCGATTGAAGCGCGAGAACAGGCGATTGGCGGGGTCGCCCTCGATCTGCTGTTTCGTGATCTGGCTGCTCATCTGGTAGGCGCTTGAAAGCATCAGCAGGCGATGCATTTTCTTAATTGACCAGCTATTTTCAACAAAGCGTTTCGCCAGGTAATCGAGCAGCTCGGGATGCGTCGGCGCCTCACCGAGCTTGCCGAAGTTGTTCGGGGTGCGTACCAGGGCTTCGCCGAAATGATATTGCCAGATGCGGTTGACGATGACGCGTGCGGTGAGCGGATGGTTCGGATCGGCCAGCCACTTGGCGAGCTCCAGGCGACCGCTGCCGTGGGTGATCGGCGTCTGCTGCTCGCCGGCGATGATCTGCAGGAATTGTTTCGGCACCACATCGCCCTGATTCCCCGGGGTTCCGCGAATCAAAACGTGTTGCTCGACGGGCGCGCCTTCGGCGACGCCGCACGCCATCTCGGGCTCCGGTGGAGAGGTCTTCTTCAGCTCTTCGCGGGCAGCGCGCAGTTCGCTTAGCCTGGCGCGCGAAGCCTGGGAGAACAACTCATCTTCGGCGGCTTCTGAAACCGTGAACGGTCCCAGCCGTTCGAGGGTCACTTCCGCAAAGAAACGGTTCTTGCCGGCCTCAAATTCCGGTTTCTCAGGGATGGATTCTCCACTCGCGGCGGCCTCCGCTACCTTGCGGCCCCATGCGTCAACCTTACTTTTCCACGCGGCGAGTGTCTTAACAAAATCCTGCTGGTAAAGGGCCGCCGCCTCTTGAATGGCGGTCGGACCTTGTTTCACCGCTTGTACCCACCGGTCAAGGTGCGGGCGCACATCGTCGAAAGGCCCGAGATAATTGATCCAACGTTCGAGCGCCGCACCATCCAGATTTCGCCGGGCGGCAAATTCGGCAATGCAGACGTTCTCTTCAGCACGCGGACGATGCTCGTAATCCAACGTCGCAATCATGTACTCGGCCAGATGCAGTGCCATTCGCTGCGCAAAATTCGTGGCTTCGGTTGTCACGACCTGCTCGATTTCCAAATCCTTGTCTTTGATCCGGCGCTGGTGTTGCTGATAGCGGTCGTAGACGTCTTTCGGAACCAGGGGTGCGAAGTAGATCTGCGATACCGTACCTTCCACCTTGCTCAACGATTTCGTGCTGGCAAAGATCGACGCCAAAGAATAATAATCGCGGGTGGGTATCGGATCGAACTTGTGATCGTGGCAGCGCGCGCACGCCACAGTCAGCCCCATAAACGCGCGGGTGGTGGTATCGAGTTGCTCGTCTACCATGTCGTAGACCATCTTGGGCTTGTCCTGCTCGGCCAGCAGCTTCAAGCCAATCGCGAGAAAACCCGTGGCGACGATGCCACGCTGGTTTACTTCACCGGATTTTTCAGCCGGCAGCATATCACCGGCGAGCTGCTCCATCAGGAACTGGTTGTACGGCAGGTCGCGATTGAAGGCGTCGATCACGTAATCGCGGTAGCGCCACGCGTACGGGTAGCGAATGTCTTCGTCAGCGCCGGTGGAATCGGCATAGCGCGCAACATCCAACCAATGCCGGCCCCAGCGCTCACCGTAACGCGGCGAGGCTAGGAGACGGTCGACCACTTTGGCGAAGGCGCCAGCCGAATGGTCGCTCAGGAAATCATCGATCTCGTTGGGCGTGGGCGGCAACCCGGTCAGGTCGAAGGTTGCGCGCCGCAGGAGCGCCAGCTTGCCGGCCGGCGCCGCGGGCGCAATTCCCTTCTCTTCCAATTTCGCCAGAATGAAATTGTCCACCGGACTCTTCGGCCACGCGGCGTTTTTGATGGCCGGCGGTGCGTAATCCTTCACCGGCTGGAACGCCCAGAATGCGCGTTGAGCGGCGGTGAATTCGTACTTACTGGATTTTTTTTCGACTGTCGTCGGCCCTGTCTCAGGCCATGGCGCTCCCAGCTTCACCCAGGCGGCGATGTCCGCGATCTGCGCATCGGGCAGCTTGCCCATGGGCGGCATCTTAGTCGCGCCCTGGTAGCGCAGCACTTCGATCAGACGGCTCCTTTCGGGATCGTCCTTAGAAATGACGGGGCCGCTTGTTGCGCCCTGCCGCAGCCCCGCAGCCGTCGAAAGATCGAGGCCCGCGGTCTTCATTTTGGCGTTGTGACAGGCGGAACACTGGCCAACGAAAACAGGGCGAATCTTGCTTTCGAAGAAATCGGACGGAGTTACGGATTGCGCCATAATCGGCGCAATGCATAGCGCCGCCAGCGCGGCGAGTTTCCGGGGGAACATCAGTTCTGTAGTATAACAGCCGCGTTTCCCGATGATGTTGCAGCAGCCCAGGCGCGGGGGCCTTTGCGTTATGCGGCTGGTGTTGATCCGGACGGCGTAAACGCCTGCTCGTCGCGCAGCGTGCTCCGCCGTTTGCCGAAAGTGAAATAAATCACCAGGCCCATAGCCAGCCACCCGAAAAAACGGACCCAAGTTTCAAGCGGCAGGCTGATCATGAGGACCAGACAGCAGACGATGGATATGATCGGCGTGAGTGGCACCCAAGGCACGCGAAAGCCGCGAGGCCGCTCCGGCTGCTTCTTGCGAAGCACGATCACGCCAAAGGAAACCACGATGAAGGCAAACAGTGTGCCGATGTTCGAGAGATCGGAAAACCAGCTGATATCGAAAATCCCGGCGGGGATGCCGACGACAAAACCGGCCAGCCATGTGCTGACGTTCGGCGTCTGGAACCGCGGATGCACTCGCGAAAAGAATCCCGGGAGCAACCGATCACGCGACATAGCGAACCAGATGCGCGCCTGCCCGTACTGAAAAACCAGGAGTGATGATAGCATGCCCATCAGCGCGCCGGCCGTCACGATGAGCCGGAGCTTGTTCATGCCAATCGCCTTCAAAGCGTTGGCGACGGGGGCGTCATTGTTAAGCGTGTTCCACTTGGCGATTCCGGTTAGGACCAGGGCCACCGATCCATAAAGCAACGCGCAGATCACCAGCGTGCCGAAGATCCCCAACGGCATGTCGCGTTGCGGTCGGTGGCACTCCTCGGCCGCCGTCGATACTGAATCGAAGCCAATGTACGTGAAGAATACAATCGCTCCGCCCGTTAGCACGCCGGAATAACCGTTGGGCATGAACGGGTGCCAGTTGGCCGTATTGACAGCGCGCGCGGCGCCGAATACGAACAGCAGAATGGCTACGATCTTGATCACCACGATGATGTTGTTGGTCTCCGCGCTTTCACGCACGCCACGAACCAGGACGTAGCTCAAAAGCATGAGGATCAGCAGCGCTGGCAGGTTGAACCAGCTTCCGGTAAATTGCCCTTCGACGATCGCGGGCATGGAAAGCTGCCTCGGCAGATGAAAGCCGAATAGATTTTCGAGAATGTCGTTCAAGTACGCTGAGAAACCCACCGCCACGCTCATATTCGAAAAAGCGTACTCGAGGATCAGATCCCATCCGATGATCCAGGCGAAGATTTCGCCGAGCGTGGCGTATGCGTAGGTGTAGGCGCTCCCGGCGATGGGAATCATGGAGGCCAGCTCTGCATAACAAAGCGCCGCGAAGCCGCAGGCGATGGCGACCAGAACGAAGGAGAGCGAAATCGCGGGGCCCGCACCGGCGCGACCAGTCAGTGTGGCGGCGTTTCCGCCGTTCAGCAGCAGGTCGAGCACCGGGGCCTTGAAAATCGACCTGCCCATGAAGTGCTCGCCTGCCGCGGCGGTCCCGGTTACAGTGAAAATGCCCGAGCCGATGACCGCGCCGATGCCCAGCGCCATAAGGCTCCAGACGCCCAGAGTCTTACGCAGCCGTACCGCTGGATCCTTGGAGCCCGCAATCAACGCGTCGATGCTCTTAGTGCGGAGAAGCTGGTTCATGGGCGAGCGCCGGGACCGCTCGGATTACCGCTTGCGCTGTCCCTGCGCCGCTCTGCGGATCTTTCGCTTCTCGGATCCTCGCGCCACGCCCGCAGCCCGCTTCGCTTTGGCTGGCGCCTTCTTGCGCGCGGCACGCTTCAATTTTTTGCGTTCGGCTTTGTCGGTAATCGTTTTTGTGTTCATCAGACCTTTTTCAGTCCAGCGTATTTTTCCACCAGCTTCTTCAGCCCGTAGCGGGGGAAGCTGACCGTGATCTTAGCATCATCGCCTTCGCCCTCGCGACGAACCACGGTGCCGGTTCCATACTTGGGATGCTCCACGGTCATGCCGGTCCGCGCCGGTTTCTTAGTGGGCGGGGACGCCTGCGGCAGGCTGCGGCTGGGTATGGGCTGCCGCACCGCCGGCGCCTGTCTTCCTTTTTGCGGAGAAAACGCCATGCCGCGCTCGGCGAAAAACTGCGAAATATTCTCCACGGAGTTGTAGGTCTTGCCCGTAAACGCGTTGCGCCGGGCGCTCTCACGGACTTCGTACCGCTCGGAAGTCAGATCGATCTGCGCCCCCTCCCGATCGTCGCCGCCCAGGTTGACGATCAGGCTCGCGGGCACCTCGCCGAGAAAGCGCGAGGGGATGGAGCGCTCCTGCTCGCCTCCGCCAAAGCGTCGCCGGTACCGCGCCCAGGTCAGGATCAGGCGCTTCTCGGCGCGCGTCATGCCGACGTAACAAAGCCGCCGTTCTTCTTCGAGCATGGCTTCGGAATTGAAGGACCGGCTGTGTGGAAACAGGCCTTCCTCCAACCCCGCCAGGAAAACGATGGGAAATTCCAGGCCCTTGGCGTTATGCAGCGTAAGCAAGCTCACCTGCGCCCGCTCGTCCGCGGCATCGGCGTCGGCTACCAGCGCCGCATGATCAAGAAAATCCGTCACGCTTTCGCCACGCTCCGAGGCTTCGGCCGCCGCGCTGGCCAGCTCGTCCAGATTTTCGATGCGGCCTTCGGATTCGGGCGTATTCTCCTGCTCGAGCATCTTGCGGTAACCCGTGCGCTCCTCAACGAAGCGCAGGCCGTCATGCAGCGGCAGCGCGGCCAGCGCCTCGGCCAGCTCTTCCATCAGCCTGCGGAACGCGGCCAGCGCCGCATGCGCGCGCGTCGCGAACTGGTTCTCGCCAAGCATGCGGCCAAGCGCCGTCCACAGATCCAGGCTATGCTCCAACGCGTATCGCTCGATCTGCTCAATGGTCGTCTTGCCGATGCCGCGTGCGGGCGTGTTGATAATCCGCAGCAGGCTGATTGAATCCTGCGGCGCGAGCGCCAGTTTCAGGTAAGCAATGATGTCTTTGACCTCGGCGCGCTGGTAGAAGCTGAATCCCCCGACCACGATGTATTTGCGCCCGTAGCGCCGCAGCGCTTCTTCGATCTGCCGCGATTGAAAATTCGTGCGGTAGAGCACGGCCACACGTTCGCCCGGGCTCTCGGCCAGCAGCCGCTCGATGGTATCGGCGATAAACAGCGCTTCGTTCTCGGCGTCGAAGCCCGTGTAATAACCCAGCATCTCGCCCGCGCCGGAATCGGTCCACAGCCATTTGCCCTTGCGCTCTTTATTATTGGCCACGAGCGCGCTGGCCGCTTCCAGAATGTTCTTGGTCGATCGGTAATTCTGCTCCAGGCGAATCGTGCGCGCACCAGGATAGTCGTGTTCGAAATCCAGGATGTTCCGGATATCGGCGCCACGCCAGCTATAAATCGACTGATCTTCGTCACCCACCACGCATACGTTCTGGTGTGCCTGGGTGAGCAGCCGCATCAGCTCGTACTGTGTGCGGTTTGTGTCCTGATACTCGTCGATCATAAGGTAGCTGAGACGTCGGTTATAACCATCGCGCGTGGCCTGATCGTGATAGAGCAGGCGCACGGTCTCAAGCAGCAGGTCGTCGAAATCGAGAGCATTCGCCTGCCGCAGAGCTTTCTCGTACTCCTCAAAAATGACCGCGATCTTAGTGAGATTAGGCTCGGTCGCCTCTTTGTAAAGGTCCTGCGGCGTTTTCTTAGAGTTCTTGGCGTGGCTGATGCGCGAGAGAACGGCGCGCGGTTGCATGAATTTTTCGTCCAGGCCCAGGTGACGGAACGCCGCTTTGATCAGCGCCAGCTGGTCTTCGTCGTCGTAAATGGAAAACCGGCGCGTGAATCCGGAACGAATCTGCGCCAGCGGGTCACCGTCGCGCCGCAGAAGCCGCACGCAAAAGGAGTGGAAGGTGGACAGATTCGGCGATGACGATAGATTCTCGCCTTCGAGCAAAGTCGCCACCCGCGTGCGCATTTCATCCGCCGCCTTGTTGGTGAATGTGACCGCAAGAATCGCCGAGGGCGGGATGCGGTGGCGGCTGATGAGATGAGCGATGCGGTGCGTAATGACGCGTGTTTTGCCGCTGCCGGCGCCGGCCAGAATCAGCAGCGGGCCTTCAGTGTAATCAACAGCTTCGCGTTGTTGGGGATTGAGGCCTTGCAGGAAATCCATCTGATGGGAGTCTGCTTGAATTCTATCATGGTGACATGTAGCACCAAGCCAGAAAGTTCATCGAGCGAATCATTCTCGATCGCCAATCACGCACCCGGTTGATGAGCGAGGCTCTACACTCAACCGTTACCATATAGAACGAATATGCCTGCGAAAGAAGACGCGTCTTCATGCCGCGCCGTAGCATGGATGTGGCTGGCCCTGGCCGTATTCGTCGCGGTTCCCGTTGTCAGATCGCAGACAGCGAAGCCCGGCGCCAAACGGGAGCCGGATGTCCTCATCTTCACCGACGACGAAAAGCTCATCGGCCACCTGCTACGCGCGACGAGCGCGTCCGTGACCTTCAAGAGCGATATGGCCGGCGAGATCACAGTGGAGTGGACCAAGATCAAAGAACTGCGGACCGTGCAGCCATTTGCCGTGGTGGAGAAGAATGTGAAGCTCCACCGGCGCGAAGATACGACCGGGATCCCCCAGGGAGCCATCGTCGCGAGCGGTGAAAAGATCGAAGTGACTGGAGCACGGGCCAATAGACCAATGGCCATCGCGGTCGCAAATGCCGCGTATGTGATCGATGAAGCCACATTTGAAAAAACGGTATTGCACAATCCCGGCATCCTTGAGGCGTGGAACGGAACCGTGACCGGAGGCGCATCGCTGGTCGAGGCCACGCAGACCAGCCAGACCTTCACCGGCGCGGCGAGTTTCATACGCGCCGTACCCACGGAAAACTGGATGGACGCGCGCAACCGCACCTCGCTCGATCTCAGCGCGTCCTATGGCAAGCTCACGCAGCCCAAAACGCCAACCCTCAGGACGGCCATCTATCACGCGGGCGGCGAACGCGACGAATACTTCACGCCGCGCCTCTACGCATTCGGACAACTGGCGTACGACCACAACTTTTCACAAGGTTTGGATTTGCAGCAGGCCTATGGTGGCGGCGTCGGATGGACGGTGCTGAAGAATTCCCGCCGCACACTCGACTTGAAAACCAGCTTAAGTTACGTGGATCAGCAATTCCAGGAATCGAGTCATAACCAGAATCTGTTCGGCTCCACTTTCGCGGAGGGATACGCCGACAAATTCTTCCACGGCATCGTCTTTGCCCAGCAGCTTTCCATCACGCCGGCCTGGAACAACACCAGCGCGTATTCGGCGGCGGGAAACGCCGGGATCGCGATGCCATTGTACAAGCGCCTCAGCTTCAGCCTCAACACCGCCGACACGTTCTTGAACAATCCACCGCCCGGATTCAAGAAGAATTCGTTTCAGCTGACCACTGGAGTGACCTATACGCTGCACTAGTCGTGACGAGAGCGCGTGAGCGTCCCGACCACCGCCGCACCCGGGGGGCTGGTAACCATCAGGTCCGCTCCGCTTCCGTCGTCCGTCAGCGGTCCTTGCCACGTAAAAGACTGGCCTAGCGAATAATTCATTGTGATGTTGCACGACGCGTCAACCGAGTATGTGCCGGCAAAACCCTCCGGGAAGATCGCCCCGCCATAGCTGGCATTTGTATTGGCGGTAAACCCTCCATTGCGATCAAACGACACGCTGCCTACGCGCGTAAATGGTCCCGCGAAATTCGGGGCTTGATTGATAATGGCGCCGCTCAACTCGACGACGTATGCTCCGGAGACAAGACGCGCGGCAATCCCCGCACTGGAGCAATTATCGTTATCCCGCCTTCGAAGATTTCCGTGGATGACGGTGCCTTGCGGACTTACGAGCATTGCAGTGACGCTTCGTCCGCCGTCCGACAGCACTCCCTGAAGAGTGACCGGAAGCAGAAATCCTGGCGGCGTGTCGGGGAGCGGGACGAACACATTCATAGTGACGACGCATTCGCCGGTGACGCCGTAAGTTCCATCAAAGGTCTCGGGGAAGATGATCCCGTTGTAGCTGGCAGTGGTTTGCACGTGCAAACCTCCGTTTCCATCTGCTGCCCACAGGCCCACGCGCCCGAAAGGCCCATTGAGTGGAGGAATGGGCGACACCGGAATATCCCCGGAAGCCAGGAGCGTATAGGAACCTTTGAACTGCTTCGCGTCGCAATTCGGATCCGCTTGCAGCACACGTATCGCTGTTAACGTCAATAAGAAGAACGGGGCGATCCGGATAATCGATTGTCTCATGTCATCTTCTCCTGTCCCGGAGTCTGGACCTGCGTCAGACACCGACCAGCACGGGTATCTTGGCCGGGCGGCATCGAGGAGTATATACCAACCTACCCTTGCTTGAAGCCAATGAAGTTACTTCTTTCTTTGTTATGGAGGCCTGGTATGGCTAGTACTCACTGAAGACGGCGAACGTTCGACGGTCTAGAAAGGCTTGCCGTGCCCAATGATTCCGCCGGCCTAAGCGGACGCGGTATACTTTTGCCCGGCATGCGTCTTTCCCATCTCAAGTTCAACGCGATTCTGGCCGTCCAGAGCACCCTATTCGCGCAGGCTCCTTCTGGGAGCGGGCTCGATGCCGCGCGGCTCGAGACCATCCGGCCGCGACTGCAGGCGCTAGTAGATAACCAGGCCATTCCCGGCGCCGTCGCCCTGGTGGCGCGCCACGGGAAGTTGGCTGTGCTCGACGCCGTGGGCTGGCGCGACTTCGAAGGCAGGAAGCCGATGCAAACCGACTCGATCTTCCAGATCATGTCGATGACGAAAAACTTCACCGGCGTGGCAGTGATGATGCTGGTCGAAGAAGGCAAGATCGAGTTGCGGCAGCCCATCGAACATTACCTGCCGGAGTTTCGCGGCATTCAAGTGGAGGAAAAACCGATCAATGGTCCGGGGACGGTTCACTCGCCGAAGCATCTTCCGATGGTTTGGCAGCTGATGTCCCATACCTCGGGCCTCGGCGGCGATCCCGAAGGCGAGTTGGCCGACAATCCGCGCACGATGCGAGTCCCGCTCGCGGAAGCAGTGCGATTCTATGGGCGCAGCCACCTGGAATTCGAGCCGGGCACGCGCTGGAGCTATAGCAACATGGGCATCGCCGCGCTCGGGCGCCTGATCGAAGTGATCTCGGGCGAGGACTACGTGCATTTTGTGCGCACCCGCATTCTCGAGCCGCTGGGCATGAAGGACAGCTTCTTTTTCCCGCCCCGCGAGAAGCAGGACCGGATCGCGCTCGTATACAAACATGCGGCCGGCAAGCTCGTACGCGCCGGTGATGAAATCCTGGCGGGCGATGCCGCCAGGTATCGCGAGGGGGCCAAGTATCCGGCGCCCGAATTCGGACTTTACTCTACGGCAGGCGACCTGTTGCGGTTCTACCAGATGCTGCTCAATGGCGGCGAGCTCGACAGCCGACGCTATCTATCGCGGCAGTCGGTCGAGACAATGACGCGCGTTTTCACGCCGGATGTGACGCCTTCTGGATGGCTGGGCGGCACGGGTTATGGATTGACGTTCGAGATTGTGAATCGGCCGCAGGGCACGCTGCTATTACATTCGCCGGGCACATTCGGCCACGGCGGCGCATTCGGGACGGAAGGCTGGATCGATCCCAAGAACGATTTGATCCGCATCATGCTGGTGCAAGTTTCGGACGGCGGGGGTGACGACGCGCGGTCGGTGGTGATGCAAATTGGGGAAGCAGCGGTACAGTAGCGTGTTTGAATCGGCTCGCGGCTTCGATAAGTCGCCGGCCGGAAATTCTCGGCTTCGCCTAGAGCGCGTGTTCCGTACTTTCTTGCGCGACGATGGCGGATTCCAAATCGGCCATTTCGATCTCGAGAACCTTTTTCTCGAGCGCCCAGCCGAGATTGGGATTGCCGGTCTCTTTGCGCCGCCGATCAATCAGTACCAGTACGGCTTCGTGCCGCGTCAGTCGAGTGAGTAAGCGATCGGACACCATGGCTCCGTTTCCTGTTTTGAAGTGAGCTTGTTTTAAGCACTTCGGTAACCAGACCAGGAGAGATGGAAAGATCCCGTGTCCACATGAACATACGGATCATAGGGTGCCGGCGGTTCTCCCGTGAATCCAGATTGAAGGAAAGGATTTGGGAATAAATTCGACCGGCATTCCGTGAGCTCTTTGATAATGTTAGGGATTTTACCGGAAGCGACGAGCGTCGCAAACCCTCGTGTAAACTCACTGCCCCCATGGAGCGGGGCTCTTGGCGGCGAACAGTCAAGGCCGCGGCGTGGCTTGCGGAAAAGTTTCCTCGGAAAAATCCTCTGCTCGTCAGCCTGCGGCGGTAACTGAGAAGCGGGTCGAGCACCTGGTGAAGCGGCGCCTGTCGGGTTCTTCAACCGCTCAATAACGCTTGCGGTATCTTCTCGTTTCCACGGCGGCGGACACATGCGATTTGAGACGCCTTCCTCAAGGGCTCTCTGCCCATGGGCCACATGCTTTTCTTCTAATCAATGCCGGGCAGGTGCTTGTCGCCGAGGCCATGAGCAATTACCGGGGGTGCGGTTTTGTCAGTGAGTCGAGCCCGTTTGCTGACGTTGGGGGGGTGGATGAATGCCGCCCACGCGAAATCCCTATTTGCCGCCCCGATGCCGGAGAATTCCTGGTCGTCGGCGGCAACGCCGATCTTCACAGCATTGCCGGGATTCGTTCGTGGCTGGAACAGACAGGAGGGGCTTCGCAGGGCGGAAACAGCCTGGCCGCCCTGCGAGCCGATTCGTCGCTGACGCCGCGAGGGAACGGCGCCGCTCCGTCTAACTTGATCGCTTGCCGAAAAGCAGAAACTTCTTGTGCCCTTTCTTGTGGCTCTTCGAACTGACAGTTCTTGTTTGCTGTTTTGTCAGTCCCTTTTTCTTGCCTTGACCAACTTGCATGGCCCGAGTCTTGCCCGTGGAGTGGGCGGGTGTTTTTGCCGCGGCATGACTATGCGCCGTGCCCGCGCTCTTGGCCGAAGAACTGGCGGGTTTCTTCTGTTCAGCACCGGCCGCTAGCATAGCCGTCATCGTCAAACCCGAAATCAAGATTAATTTTTTCATCGCTTAACCTCCGTTTTGTTTAATGTTGGCCGGCATGGCAGCAAGCAAATGATATCGTTCGTCAACGCGTGTAAGACTTGCGTGCCCGGGAGTCTCACACATCGGCAGTTTTTTCGCAGTTGCGGCTGATATTCGCTCATATGGAAGCGCAGTTTCGATTGTGTGCAATCACACTTCCACGGGGCGCGCCCCGACGCGGGAGCGTACGAACGGGAACCGCCTTACTGCGCCGGGCCCCTGCAAAAACTTTGCTGGAACCGTCTTCCTGGAACAAGATCCGACTTTGCAGTGTCCAAACCGGTACGGGCAAACGCTCACGCCGCAGAATCCAATGCCGCCAGCGACGACCGAGTTCGACATCCGGGCGAATGCGTTCGGGTTGATCGGCCAGAACGCGCCGCGGCCAATCACTTACTTGGCGTCCCCTTTGGCGGCATTGCTGGCGACGGCGTGCTTGGCCTTCATTGCCTGCCCGGTTCCGCCTTCACACCCGTTGTCGTGGGCCGGATTGTTTTGGACGGCAACAGGGTACGTCCTGTCTCTATTCATGGCAGCTCTGACTGTGATGTTCGCGCTGTACACGATGCCGCGGCGAAGAATGGAGCTTAATATTCGCAATGTTGCGCTGCGCTCATCGGTTGCGGCCATTTGGCTCGCGCCGCTGATGATCTTTCTTTCCGAGATGTCCATGTGGGCGATGATCGCGGCAGGCCTACTCGTCGCGAGCATGACCCGGCTGATGCGCCACTATCACGAAGCGATACCTCGCGTCAGCGAGCCGGAAGCGCTCGACACGGTGCCGCCGAACGAAATCTTCCATCTCGTGGGCTCTCCAGCGGCCACGCGGCTGCCCTTTGCGGCTCTGTGTGCGTCGGCTGCCGCGCAGGCAGGTGGGGTGGCCGGCTTCACCGGTCACACAACGGCTGGAGCAGCGCTGGTGGGCATCACCTCGGCTATTGTCGGGTGGTACAGCAGTGCTGCGCATGGCTGGAAGCTACAAGAATCGTGCTCTGCGAAGTCGATCTTTCGCGCGACCCTGATGGTAGCGCTGGCAACGGCATTCACGGCAGGCGGATTGACGCGATACCTCACGGCCCAGCCCGGGTTCGGTCGGGGCGGCGCGCAGCATTCGCAGAACAAGCTCACTAAGACTGCGAATTCCATACTCGGCGCACTCTTCCGCGCGCCAGCGCCTGGCCGCTCTCCAGATATCCTCCAGCCGATGAGCACGCCGCGCGAAGATTACGCCGCCATCGTCCTCGGGGCAGTCCACCCCGGTGTGATCCTCTGGCCCGAAGCCCTTGCCCGAAGCATTGTTGTGCCACCCCTGCCGGCAATGAAACATGGCTTATTCGCGACGCGGCACGCCAACGCTTTCAGCGTTCCATTCTTCGGTGTCTATTGGCTCTTCAAAGCGCCGGACAAACGGCCGCCGGGGGGTTCGCTGCGGGCTCGCGGCAACCCCGCGGCTCATACGTTTTTCACAACGGACCACATGCCATTGTTGATGGAGGCGAACCAAAACTTCGGGACGATGATCGATCTGAACTGTTGCAGCAAGATTGAGGTTGCGATCCGTAATGCAGATCGTTACCCCGGCTCGGTGTCGCTAGAAGTCATTCTAACCAATACGACATTGCCGACGAGGCCGACTCTATCGTTGGGGAGTGCAGAGGTGAAATCGATACCACGTTGGAGACCGAATGACGACGACTTGCCAATACTGGAGACACTGACGTTCGCCCTGCCCGCTAGATCCGCTCTCCGCAACTTCGACGAAGCGAAGGTCCGATTCCATTTGGATGCCATACGCGCGGAGACGGCCGCTAAAATCGCGATTGAGCGATTTGTGTTCGTGCCGAGGTGACGTTAAAAACCGCCCGCATGCCTGCTGCGAGTGTGCTCAGGCCGGGCGAACGATGTTCAGGTCCAGTAATTTCTGTCCAGGCTGCGATATTGCACGGCTTCGGCCAAGTGCTTGGCCGAAACGTTTTGCGATTCATCCAGATCCGCTATAGTTCGGGCGACTTTCAAAATCCGGTCATGCGCGCGCGCCGAGAGGCCCATCTTGCGCACCGCCATTTCGAGCGTGCGTTCGCCCGCGTCATCGAGCGCGCACTGCTTGCGGATCAGCCGCGAGGGCATCCGGGCATTGACGAATCCTCGCGCCTGCTGTATGGCTCGCGCCCGCTCCACGCGTCCGCGCATGTCGGCCGAGGACTCACTCATCCCGTTTGAGCGCAACTCCTTGTAGGGAACCGCGGGCACCTCCACGTGGATGTCGATGCGGTCGAGCAGCGGTCCCGAAATCTTGCCGAGATAACGCTGGATGAGGCCTGGCGTGCATCGGCATTCGCGTGTCGAGTCGCCGAAGAAACCACACGGGCACGGATTCATTGCCGCGATCAACATGAAGCTCGAAGGAAACTTGAGCGTCATGGCGGAGCGGGCGATGGTGATCGAGCCGTCCTCGAGCGGTTGGCGCAACAGCTCGAGAACGTTACGCGGAAACTCCGGGAACTCGTCAAGAAACAGCACGCCATTGTGCGCCAGGCTCACTTCGCCGGGCCGCGGCGTGCCCATGCCCCCACCAATAAGCCCCGCGTCAGAGATGCTGTGGTGCGGCGCCCGAAACGGCCGTTCATGCAGCAGTCCGGCGCCAGCGGCGAGTATGCCGGCGATGCTGTGAACCTTAGTGGTCTCAATGGCTTCAGCGAAAGTCAGCGGCGGCAGCACGCCCGCGAGCCGCTTGGCCAGCATGGTCTTGCCCGATCCAGGCGGCCCTATCATGAGGACATTATGGTCCCCCGCCGCGGCGACTTGGAGCGAGCGCTTGGCCGTGCTCTGCCCGCGCACGTCGCAAAAATCCGGCGCTGTGGACTCGCCCGAGAACTTCGGTGCCGCCTGTGGAACCGCCGGGGAAAAGTCTCCCGGCCGCGCGATCAACGCGACCACTTCGGCCAGGTGCCGCATGCCGAATACGCGCACGCCATCCACCACTGCGGCCTCGGCGGCGTTTTCCGCCGGCACGATCAGGTTGGCAATCCCTTGTTTGCGCGCGCACACCGCCATCGAGAGAGCGCCGCGCACGGGCCGGATGGCGCCATCGAGCGAAAGCTCGCCCACCAGCAAATGATGGTCGAGGCTCGAGACTGCGCCCATCGCGCCCAGAATGCCGAGCGCCATGGGTAGATCGAACCCCGCCCCCTCCTTGCGCACGTTCGCCGGAGCGAGATTGATGGTGACGGCTTTGTTGGGATATCCGAACCCGGAATTGATCAGCGCGCTCTTGATGCGCTCGCGACTCTCACGAACCGCGGTGTCGGGCATGCCTACAGTGATGAAGTCGCGCGCCGAGCCGGACTTGTACATGTCGACTTCAACATCGATCAGATGAGCATCGATGCCGTATACGGCGGCGCTGAGCGTCTTGAACAGCGCCATGCAGGTGGGTCTTCAGGTACAAGTATAACGAAAAACGCCGATGCTATACTGAAATGCGAATTCCCCGCGCTGGAGTGGCGGAACTGGCTGACGCACGGGACTCAAAATCCAACCGAAGCGTAAGCGCCGTTGGCAACCAGCTTTCCTATCAAACGGAATCAGCTGGAGTCCTACCGCCAGAAAGAACACTTTCGCCAGCAAATGACTTGAGTTTGACTTTAGCGCCTAACGCGCTTTCATGCGTGCCATTGTCCAGCCCGGTCATTACATTTTCCTCTACAACGCAGCTCAGCCATTGGGTCAAGTGGCGTGTGCGTAGCCAAAACCTCCTCTGACGAACGTTGAGCAATGCCGTACCGCGCGTGCAACGTGCCAGACCATCATGCGATTCCTCCTCGGCAAGTTTAATCATTGAACGCTCGCGTCGGTGCAGGTCCATGTCACGCTCTTCGTCCCAGCCTGGAATCCGTTTGCGAAGATGGTTTGCATGGACGGTCCGAAGCTGTCCGCCTATCCCTGCCTGCATTTCGAGGAACAATAGATGAAGCAATCACTTATCTGGGCACCTATTCCAGAGCCGGTAATTACGTTCCCAGAGGTATAGGTCTCCGTGAGCGACATGCTAAGAGGGATCGCGTGCGTAAACTGGTCCGTAATGTTGTAGATGGCGCGTCGCTCTCGTAGTCCAATTCTAGATCGAATGGCGTAACCATCTTCGCCCGGCTGGAATTTACGATACCCACAAATGCGAGAGCTGCTATTCAAGCTATGAAGAACCGGCGCGGCGTGCCTCCGCGCGGCGGAGCCGTCCAACATTGAATGAGTTCAGAAGTCGAAGCGTAAGCCTGCTTGCCCCTGGCGCGGGCTGTAGCCGGCCATGCTGGTAATATGACCGAAGTACGGACTGGTGATATCCGTAACCGGCTGGCCGAAGTAGTGCCTGTTGAAGGCGTTGAAGAACTCTGCCCTAAGCGTTAGCCGCAACCGTCCGTCCGGACCGAACCCGAAGTGCTTCAAGATGCTCAGGTCCTCGTTCGCGAAGCCCCACGCACGCCAGTTATCGTAAAGGCGCGGCTGATTGCCAAACTGCCCGAAGGAGGGGTTGGAGAACGCCGCCGGATTGAAATATACGCCGTTCGGATCGGTTCCAGGCGTTCCGTCCCAGGCAAGGTTGACGTTCTTGAACGTATTGCCGAGACTGACTCCCGCATTCCGGTTGGCGTAGACGGCTGACCACCCCGGATAGCTGAAGCCGGCGTTAATGGCCGACATAGGGTTGCCGCTGTTGTAGCGCAGGTTCGCTCCCACCGTCCAACCGCCGATCAAGTAATTCAGCGCTCGAGCACTTCCACCGAACCTGCGGCCACGACCGAATGGCAGGTCGTAGAGAACGTAACCCTTCACGATGTGCGTCTGGTCGAATGGCGCGATGACCGTGCCTTCCTTGTTATAGGCATACGGATTCTGGAAGTTCTGGAATGCTCCGTTTTCATCCCAAGCGAAATCGGGCATGTTCGTCGTGGCACGCGATAACGTGTAACTCATGTCCATCGTAAGGCCGCTGCCGGAGCGCTTCCGAACTTCCAGCGCGAGGCCGTTATAGTCGAAGCGGCCATTATGCGACCCGATGACGTTGATGTACTGGTTCGCCGAGATCGCCTGCGGATAGGGGAACATCGCCTGGTAGGCGTAGCCCGCAAAGTTGGCGTACGGGTACGGCACACCCGCCGCCGCTGCCTGCTGTGGGTTGATGATGTAGTCGTTCACGTGCCCGGATTGGAGCAGCGTCTGATAGGCAGCCTGTGTAGGGAAATTCAGCGGATCGAGGCTGCTCTCATGGAATTCGCGGCCATGGTTGGAAAGCCAGGTGGCGGACACGAACATATCCTTCGCCACTTGTCGCTGGATGCCGATGTTCCAGTTATTGGTGTGGCCGACATGCAGGTAATTTGGATCGTAGTACGAGGGCGTCGTGCCCAGGTACGTGGAGTTCGGGTCAGGCGTACTCGCCACCGTCTGGCCGGGATAGCCCTTGTCCCAATTGAACGCCGTGGCGTTCTGAACATAGTTATTGACCGCGTTGATGCCCGTAAAGCCGTAGTCTGATCCATACGGGAGGGCCACCCATTGATTCTGGCCGAGCGGGGCATAGTAACGGCCGAAAGCGCCGCGAAGGACAGTCTTGTCGTTCAGCTTGTAAGCCGCCCCGATATGCGGCGCGAACTGATGATAGTCGTTCTTCGTTTGAAACGTAGTGCCAGAATGGATGGCGTACTGCCACGCGCCCTTATAAGGCGCCCAGGCCGGATTCTGCGCGTTAATATTGAACTGCGTCCAGTGGCCGTTGCTCGAGTACGTCGGCAAATTCACATCCCACCGCACGCCCAAATTGACGGTCAGTCGTGGCGTGAGCTTGATATCGTCCTGGATAAAAGTGAACACGCCCTGGCGGTGGCTGCCAATAGGGTTGCCGACCGTCATTCCGGCGTTCTGGACGTCTCCGAGCAGGAAATTGGCAAACCCGAAGCCCAGGCCGGCGTCGATCGCCGGGTCCAGGAATTTGGTTGGAATACCGGTCAGATTGGAGAAGTTGTAGGACTGTACGTCGCCGAAGCGGTTGCTGGCGCTCGCGAAGTGCTGGTATTCTCCACCGAACTTGATGGTGTGCTTACCCTTGGTCCAGTTCATTGAATCTTTGAAGATCCAGCCGGTGAACTGATAAAAATCATTGATGGAGCTGCCGATGCCGGTCTCTCCGAAACCGTTGACGCTGTTGCCGAACGAGATCGCCGGAAAATTCATCTTGCTTCCGACATCTCCACTGAAGCCGGTGAAGCCCACGCTGGCCGGATTGACCGTATCATTCGGGCGCTCTCCAACGTGGTACTTGTTGAAGGCCCAAGAGAAGGTATTGAGAAGGCTCGGCGAAATGACGTGTGTGTCGGATGCACGGACGCTGGTTGTCACGAAGTCTTGCGTGAATCCCTGAAAAGTGCCGCCACCGAGCGGGCCGCCATTGCTGGTCCCCGGCTGCCAGAGGCCTCCGGCGCTTACGATCGGCTGATCGTACCAGTTGTAGGCGAAGAACGCCTTGTTCCGGTCGGAGAAGCTGTGGTCCAGCCGCCCGTCCCAGCGGGAAACCGTCCAGGAGGGCTGGCCGATCAAGCCGGGAAAGTTGTTGATGAGGTTGCCGGCGATGGTGGGCGCATAATCCTTCTGGTAAAGAGCGCCGATTTTCTGGGAAAGACCGCTGATGCGGTTCGAAGGGATGATGTTTCCCGGAAAGACATTGCCCGTGGCTGGATCGAAAATCGCTCCTTTGTAAACCGTGTTACGGGCGCCATCCTGGCCGTACGCGACGCTCTTGTCCAGCAGGGCGCTGAAATCGCCGTTCAGAAATGCGGTGGTTGGCACGGTGGCCGTGCCGTTCGCCATGGCGAGGCTCTTCGAGACGAACGTTTCGTAGCCGATGAAGCCAAATGTGTGATTCTTCCAGATCGGGAAGCCGCCGCTGGCGCCGTAGTCGTGAAAGCGATCCTTCGGGCGCGTATAGGCGGACGCTTGCGACGGACTCTGGGCTGCGAACCAGTTATTTGTCCAGGTATTGGCGTCCAGCACCTCGTTCTTGAGAAACCCATAAACGTTGCCGTGGATCTGGTTGGTGCCTGACTTGGTCTCGTATAACAGCACGCCGCTGCCTGTACCGGAGGCTTCGGCGTCGATGCCGTTCGTCTGCAAGCTGACCGCCTGCAGCGACTCGGCGCCCGGAGCATTCACGAACCCCTGTGGGCCGGCATTCATCTCGATACCATCGATGAGGACTTCCTTAGACATGCCGGGCGAGCCCTCGATATGCGAATCCCAGTTGCTGCCTTCGGCGCCCGGAGCAGTATTGAACGCAAACTGCTCGGCGTCGCGACCGCCATAAAAACTGAGAGGCAAATCCTGTACCGCTTTGACGGCGATGTTGGCGCCCTGGGTCGCGTTTTCCGTATCTAACAGGGCTTCATTGGTCGCCGTGACCGTTACGCTCTCCGCCGCGTTTCCGATCTGCAGAGATACGTCGATGCGCGCCACTTTACTCGTTTCGATTTCAAGATTTGTCCGGTCGACGCCTCTGAACCCGGTCTCCTGGAAATGCACGTCGTAATGGCCGACGGGCAGGTTCGGAATAGAGTAAACCCCGGCCGTGTCGGTGACACCCCGGTACTCGACTCCTGTGGCGACGTTCCGCACGGTCACTTGGGCTCCCTGAATGATGGCGCCGGTCGGGTCCGTCACGGTGCCGGTGACGATTCCGCGGTCAACCTGTGCCCACGCGCTCGCGGCGAACAACAGGCAGAAAAGGCCAATGAGCCTTGCAACGTTTTTCAGATCGATTGTAGACAACATTTCAAAACCCCTTCTCACAATTCCCGGCCGCTACCTGGAGGGTGCGGCGGGAAGCGAATCCAAAGCGTCTTCTAACAAGCGTTTTGCAATTGCAGCCGCCCCGAAGACTCCCACGTGATAACCGAGCTTCGAAGCGGTGATGCAAAGATTCCGTTTGCCCCATTGCTGGACCGTTGGCGACAGCTCACGGGACAGCCCGGAAAGCAGACGCGCGTTGTTCTGTACCAGTCCCCCCGACAGCACGATCATTTCGGGATCGAACAACTGGATCAGCGTGTGGCATCCGCGGACCAGGTAACCGGCGAGCCTGGCGACGGCGGCTTCAGCCTCGGGAACAAGCGCATTAGCTGCTGCGATCACTTCTTCGGCCGTGCGGTATCCTCCACCGGCGTAGCGCACTAGGGCGGCGGCATTCGCGTACGCTTCCAGGCAGCCACGCTGGCCGCAAGTGCACTGGCGGCCACCCGGTTCGATGACAATGTGGCCGAGCGCATTAGCGAAGAAATGCGCGCCGCGGTTCAACGCGCCCCGCGTGTAACATCCGCCACCTACGCCGGTGCCCAAGGTGATGGCGATGAAATCACTGGAATTTCGGGCCAGTCCGAATTCTTTCTCGGCCAACGCCGTGGCATTGGCGTCGTTCTCAACCGCCACATGCAACCCAAACTTTTCGCGGAGAATGGTGGCG
>DATLVQ010000132.1:0-8470 GCA_035577325.1 Bryobacteraceae bacterium
CAACTGCTTCCCGCGCCCCCAGTACTCGTCGAACAATCCCTTCATCGCTTCGCCCATGCCGCCGTGATCGAACACCAGCGCTGTCCAGCTGGGACGCGTGATAACCGGGTCGAGCAGCGCGATCAGGCCGCGGTTGCCGTCGAATAGCGCGAGTTTCATGGGGAGCGAAGGTACCTGGCGTACTTCCACGCCGGCTGCCGAGTAGTCACCCAGCCGCTGGCGATGCCCGTCATCGAGCGTCGCCGATTCCAGCAACAACCGGCAAGCTACGCCACCCTGGCGCGCATGTTTGACCAGCTTCTCATCCAGAGGATCCACCGCATACGGCGGCCGCGAGAACTCCAGATACTCCGACTTTACTTCGGAAAGCATCTTCCTGTACTCGGCGGCGGTCTGCGCGGGCTCCGTGACGATGCGGAGATAATCGAGCGTGCCGCGCCCGCCCTGGCCTTCCGAGTACAGCGACTTCAGGTCGTCCATCAGACCCGATGCCACGCGACTCTGGTCGGTGAGCTCGTGCTCCATCGACTGGCGCCGGCGCGAAAGATAGCTCGGAATGGCGAGGTCCGGTTCCACCGCCGAAAATAGCTTGGTCTTCTCCTGCACCACCTGCGCAAAACCCTTTTCCACCAGGCTGTCGAGGACTTCGTAGATCTTCTGCCGGGGGACGTGCGCGCGCGCCGCCAGTTCCAGCGCTTTGAATTTAGGATGACCGAGAAGAACCAGATAGGACCGGGATTCGTAGGCGTTTAATCCCAGCTGTTGCAATCGGCGCCAGAATCGCTGAAACTCCACCTCCACTAATGCGTCGCCCATCGAATCCTAACGATACCAACAAGAAGTCCAGTCCACAAAGGTTATTATTGCCCGCGCCGGCGCTCTTTTTCGCTTCCAGAGCTGTCTTTTTACCCGCACAATTAACTTAGTAGATAGACCATCTGTACGACTCTGGATATCAGGGGAAAACCCTCCTGGTTCTAAGGGTTACAGACATTGACTTAGTACTAGTCGGACCCTACAATTGAGCCAGTGTACTGCCACGATGAGCGCCACAACCCCTATCGACGAAGCCGCCGCCGCAGAGCCAGATAAGCCTGCCGGACCCATCAGGATTGCGATCGCCGACGATCATCCGATCTTCCGCGACGGCCTGCAAAAGCTTCTTTCGGTCGAAAAAGATTTCGAAGTAGTGGCCGTCATTGGCGACGGCGATGAAGTCTTGCGCACGGTCGAGGAGCACCATCCCGACGTGCTTCTGCTCGATCTGCAACTGCCCGGTACTCACGGGCTAAGCATTCTGCAGCAGCTGCAGATCGCCCAGAACACCACGACCAAGGTAATCGTCCTGACGGCTTCCGACGATCGCAACGAGTTCGTCCAAGCCATGAAGCTGGGCACCTCTGGAATCGTACTTAAGCAATCGCCCACCGAACTTCTGCTCAAGAGCATCCGCCGGGTTCATGCGGGAGAGATCTGGCTGGATTCAAGCACTACGGCGGCGGTCGTCCGCCAGCTGGCCACGGGCGACGAACGCGCTCCCGGCCCCCGCAACGGCCGGGTGCGTGAGCGCTCCCCGCTCAGCCAGCGCGAGCGCGAGATCGTTGCGCTGGTGGCGCAAGGATTCAAGAACAAAGAAATGGCGCAGAAGATGTTCATCAGCGAGCAGACGGTGAAGAACCATCTGCATAACATCTTCGATAAGCTGGGGGTGTCCGACCGGCTGGAGTTGGCGCTTTACTCGATTCACAAGAAGCTGCACCTGGGCTAGACGAAACGCCTCAAACCCCTACAGTGGCTTCTTTCGAACCATACTCCTTCAACTTATTGTGCAGGGTTTTGAGGCTGATCCCTAAGATTTCCGCGGCGCGCGTCTTATTGTTCTTGGTGTGCTCGAGCGTCCGCAGGATCAAGCCCTTCTCCGCCTCTTCCACCGTCGTGCCGATAGAAAATTGAACCGAATCGCTTGGCGCGGCCGGGGTATCCGCGGCGGCCGCAGTGGTGGCGGCGACCGGAGCGGTCGCCTTATTCTGCAGCAGCGCCGGCAGGTGCTTCAACTCGATCGTTCCTTCGCCCGCCAGAATCACCGCGCGCTCCAGCACGTTGCGCAGCTCGCGGACGTTGCCCGGCCAGTTGTGGCGCAGGAACCCTTCCATCACTTCCTGCGAAACATCGCTCACCTTGCAGTTGTGCTTGTGGTTTAATTCGCCGATCAGAAACTCGGCGATGCTCGCGATATCGTCCCTTCGTTCTCTCAAGGGCGGCAGATGGATGTGGAACACATTCAGCCGGTAGTACAAATCCTCGCGAAGGTACCCGCCGCGCACGGCCTCTTCAGGAATTTTGTTGGTGGCCGCCACCACTCGCACGTCCACCTCGAATTCCGTCTTTCCCCCCAGACGCCGCACTTTCGAGTCTTCCAGAATGCGCAGAAGTTTGGCTTGCGTGAGCGCGGGCATCTCGCCGATCTCGTCAAGCAGCAGCGTTCCGCCCTGCGCCACTTCGAAGCAGCCCGCACGGCGCTCCGAAGCGCCCGTGAATGAACCTTTCTCGTGCCCGAACAGCTCGCTCTCGATCAGCGTTTCCGGCAGCGCGGCGCAGTTAATCGCAAAAAACGGTCCCTGCCGCCGCGGGCTGAGCGCGTGCAGCGTGCGCGCCACGAGTTCTTTTCCGGTACCGCTTTCGCCCGAAATCAGCACGCAGGCATTGGTCGGCCCGGCCTGTTGCAGAAGCACGAAAATCTCCTGCATGCGCGGCGAGGTCCCCACCATTTCGCCGAGCGATCCCTTGTAAAGCAGTTGCCGCTCGAGGATGCGGTTGGTGGTGCGCAGGCTATTGTGCATCGCTGCCCGCCGCAGCAGCACTTGCAGCACGTTCGACTGCACCGGTTTTTCCAGAAACCAGAAGGCGCCCAGCTCGTGTACGGTACGCACACCTGTTTCGATACTGCCGAACGCCGTAAGTACGATCGATGGCGGCGCGTCCGACCCCAATTCCTTCAGCTTTTCCAGGAATTGGTAGCCATCCATGCCGGGCATGTTAAGGTCGGTCACAATGACGTCGGGAGAAAAACTGGCGACTTTTTCCAGCGCTTCGCCGCCTTCCGAAGCCGTGTCGGCCGACATACCCCAGGCATTGACCATGCCGGCCAAGCCCGTCCGCTGGCTGACCTCATCATCCACAATCAACACCTTTAAGAGCTTATCCACTGGTTCCATTGTATCGTTCCGGGCAAGCCTGGCAGCCGGTGAGCGAAAAGGCCTGAGAAAAGGTACCAGAACCCCCAGATCCCATGGCGAACAACCCCGGTCAACCGCGTATTTTTTTCAGCATCTTACGGCACTGAGTGATAATAGAATTAGGTGGGAGGCGCCGCCAAGCGGTTTCGCGTCCCAACCGTACTTTTCGATACAGCTCTATGATGGAAGCGCTCATCCGTCGCGCGCGCCGGCGCTACATTGCCAACCAATTTTTGTCGCAGGGCGCGTACGCGTTGAGTGCGGGCATGGCGGGCGTGATTTTGCTGCTCATTGCCGGCACCCAGATTCTGGACTGGCCTTTGCTCGCCGCCATCGTTGGCGGCACCCTGGCGCTCGGCGTATTCCGCACGCTGCGCCGCGTTCCAACTCTTTACGCGATTGCTCAACTGGTCGACCGGCGCCTGCTGCTGGCCGACACGCTTTCCACGGCATTGTTTTTCGCGGACGACAGGGCGAAGATCTCCACGACGATGCTCGAAGGGCAGCGCGCGCAAGCCGAACAGGCCGCCGCGCGCGCCGACGTGGAACGCGCCATCCCGTTCGCCATGCCACGTGCGATCTATTCTCTGGCCGCGCTTGGTCTGGTCGCTTCCGGTCTGTTTGCGCTGCGCTACGGCATGAGCCGCACGCTCGATTTGCGCGCCCCGCTTGCGCGCATCGTGATGGAAACTTTCGGCGGCAATCCGAAGGAGGCCGCTTTACGCAAGGACGCTCGCAAGCCGCGGCCGGACGGGCCCAAGCCGATCGGCCTGTCACTGCCCGAAGGCGAATCGCCCAGCCCGCAGCCGCTCGATCCCGCGGCGGATTCGGCGCTCGACACCGTCGGCGTGCCCGACGCCGTGAACGATCCGCTCAGCCAGAACCAGAACAACAGCAAAGCCAAGACTGAATCGGGATCCACCGAAAAAGCCGAAGGCGCGCAGGGCGATTCTGAAGCGTCCGAGGGAGCCGACGCCACAAGCGGCGAGAGCCTTTCCGATAGCCCGCAGGGCGCCAAGAATGGCAAGCAGGCCGAAGCCGGCAACCGGGGATCGCCTTCGCAATCCAATTCCGATCAGAATTCGAGCCTGATCTCCAAGCTGCGCGACGCCATGTCGAACATGCTTTCGAAAATGCGCCAGCAGAACGGCAGCGGATCGCAGCAGCAATCGAACGCCGGGCAGAGCGCGCAGAAGGCGAGCGCGCAACGAACTGGAAAGCAGAACGGCGCCTCCGGTGAAGGCCAGCAGCAGGCCAACGGACAACAATCGAGCGAAATGGACGGCCAGCAGGCGAGCGCCGAGGGCAAAAACGGCCAGAACTCGCAGCCGCAGGGCGGCCACAGCGCCGATCAGAAGGGCGCCAACCAGCCGGGCAGCGGCATCGGGCGGCAGGACGGGAACAAGGACACCAAACTGGCCGAGCAGATCGCGGCGATGGGAAAGATCAGCGAGATCATCGGCAAGCGCTCCGCCAGCGTGACCGGTGAAATCACCGTGGAAGTGCCCTCCAGCCAGCAGCGGTTGCAGACCCCGTATTCCCAGACCAACGCCACTCATGCCGCCGCCGGCGGAGATATCAGCCGCGACGAAGTGCCGGTGATTTTTCAGCAGTACGTGCAGCAATACTTCGAGCAGATCCGCAAGCAGCCCGCGCCGAAACCCGAAACCACCACACGCAGCAAAGCGCAGACGCCGGGCGCGAAGACGCAGCCGCCATCGTTATAAACTTCTTTTAGAAGGTGAACCAGGATGAGGGTCGCGTGGATAGCCCTTGTTTTGCCGCTACTTGGGTCGGAGCCGAGAGTGGTCCGAGGCGTGGTGCTGACCGAAACCAGTGCCCCACTCGCTGGCGTGTGCCTCGATCACTACGGCGCAGCCTACTGCGGCGCGCAGTCGGATGCGCTTGGTGCATTTCAGATACGAACGAGCGCGCCTGTGATGCTGTTGCGGAAACCGGGCTATGCGCCGCAGGTGGTGAAGCTCGCAGGCAAGGACAACTTGCGAATCGTGATGCCGGCAGAGTCTCGCCCGGCCCCACCCTGTAAGAGCCCTTGCGATCCCCGAATTCACGGTTCTTTTTGTTTTCCCCCGGTTAAAGGTGTGAAGTCGGCCAGGCCCTTTGACGATGTTGACTACACCGCACGATCGTATGTGGCAATAGTAGGCAAAAAGAAGGGCGCAATCATGCATGGTCAGGGTTCGAGTTGGAGTTTGGGACTGCCGCGCGACCGCGATGTCTGGGAGTCGGTCGAATATTCGGAGCGCGACTATGTTCTGGGCGACGACATTCTGATTGTCGACGCTAAGGGCAGAAAATCAGACGGCACACTCTGGCGCAACATAGGCGAGGTCGGCGAATCGGCTTTCTACGAAACCGCCGACCCCGCTGTCGCCGCACTTCTCGACCGCGTCCTGGACGGATTCTGCATCGCATCCAAATAGGCATCACGTCCGCAATGGCGATATATGTCCTCCCTACTCCCACGCCCGCTTCGCCACGCCCTTGTCCCGGTCTTTCACGCGATCGTAGAGATATAACGTCGACACCGTCCCGAGCGCTTCGTTATACAGGCTCACCTGGCCCAGCGCTTCCCGCAAGTCTTCCTGAAAATCGTGGAGTCCACGCAAATCCTCGGCCTGTGCCGGCTGACGTTTGCCACTGGGCGTCAGAAAAAATTTCTGAAAGCCGCCGTCGGTGAGCACGCCGATTTCGCCGTTCATGAGGATACCCGCGGGCACGATCGCGCGCGGCTGCGGGTCCTTGAAGTCGAGTACCACGGCGTAGGAGCCGCGCGTGAAGCGCACTTGGCGCGAGCCCGATTGCGTGGCCACGATAAATCCCGCTCGTCTGGCTTGGTCGAGCCGTTCATCCAGCGTCGATTCTTTGGGGCGATCCCGGCGAAAAAACATGTCTCTATTATAATTTGCCCATGCCCTTTATCCTTTCGCTCGACGAAGGCACCACCAGCGCGCGCTCGGCTCTTTACGATGAACAGGGTCGCTCGGTGGCCATGGAGTCGGCCACATTCGACACCAGGTATCCGCATCCCGGATGGGTCGAGCAGGATGCGCTCGAGATCTGGCGCGCGCAGTTGAAATCGGCCCGGCGCCTCTTGGAGCGGGCACGCGTTGAGGCGTCTGATATTGTTGCGCTGGGCATCACTAACCAGCGCGAGACCACCGTTGTGTGGGACGCAAGGACCGGCGATCCCGTCGCGCCCGCCATCGTCTGGCAGTGCCGGCGGACAGCGGAATACTGCACGCAGCTCGCGGCGTCGCCCCAGGCGCGCGAGATCACCAGTAAAACCGGCCTCATCGTCGACGCTTATTTCTCCGGCAGCAAGATTCGCTGGATTCTCGAAAACATTCCCGGCGCCCGCCTCCGCGCGCAAAACGGCGAGCTGCTGTTCGGCAACATCGATACCTGGCTGATCTGGAAACTTACCAACGGCGCGGTGCATGCAACCGATCCTTCGAACGCCTCGCGCACCATGCTCATGAATCTCGGGACAGGCAATTGGGATGACGATCTGCTGCGCATCATCGAAGTGCCCCGCGCCATGCTGCCGCGCATCGTGCCTTCAAGCGGCGTGGCCGGAGAGACCGCGCCGGAGCATCTGGGCGCGCGCATTCCCATTGCGGGAATCGCAGGCGATCAGCAGGCCGCGCTGGCCGGGCAGGCGTGCTTTCGCGCCGGATTATCAAAAAATACGTATGGCACGGGATGTTTTGCGCTGCTGCACACGGGCGCGCATGCTCCGGTGTCCAAGAACCGTTTACTCGCCACGCGCGCGGCGTCTACTGACACGAGCGCTCAGTTCGCCATTGAAGGCAGCGTGTTCATCGCCGGCGCCGCCATCCAGTGGGTGCGCGACGCGATGAAGGCCATCGCCACCGCCGCCGAGTCGGAAGCCGTGGCGGCGTCCGTTCCCGATAATGGCGGCGTGTATTTCGTACCCGCGTTTGTGGGGTTGGGAGCTCCCCATTGGGATCCCGATGCCCGCGGCCTCATCACCGGGTTGACACGCTCGACCGGGCGCGCGCACATCGTCCGCGCGGCGCTTGAAAGCATCGCCTACCAGACGCGCGAGCTGGTCGAAGCCATGCAGGCCGATGCCGGCGAGCCGTTGCGCGAGCTGCGCGTGGATGGCGGCGCCGCCGTGAACGATCTGCTGATGCAGTTTCAGTCCGACGTTCTGGGCAAACCCATCGTGCGCCCCGTCGACGTCGAAACCACGGCGCTGGGCGCGGCTTACCTGGCGGGTCTGGCCACCGGCTTCTGGAAAAGTGTCGCCGAGGTCGAGAGTTTTTGGCGCGCCGCACGCCGCTTTGAGCCGCATATGCACGCCGACAAACGCGACCGCTATTTCGGTGAGTGGAAAACCGCCGTGGCGCGTGCGCGGAGGTAAGAATTAGTATCGCTGTTATCGTGAGATTTCATCCGTTCATCGATGTAAAAAATAAGTTAATTCTTTACGCCAGCATATTCCTTTCCACATAATTGCTCTATTCTGAGTTACCAGACTCACAAAATGAAAAAAACGATTGCCTTCCTCGCTCTCTGTCTGCTCATGCTCACGGCCGCAAATACAATGCGGGCCGCCAATGCGTTCCTGGTTCGCAACCTGGTCTCGGATATTCCCGAGCTAGCGGACCATACTGACGCCAACCTGGTTGGCGCATGGGGCATCTCCGAATCGACCAGTAGTCCCTTCTGGGTCGCGGATTCGGGCAAGGGCGTTTCCACGCTTTACAACTCGAGTGGTGGCGCGATACCTCTGGTCGTGGCGATACCGCCGGCCAAGAGTGGAGGTGCCGGAATACCAACCGGCACGGTCTATAACACGTCGACGGGCTTTGAGGTGGCCACGGGCAAACCTGCGGCGTTCATCTTCGCCACTCTGGATGGCACTATATCCGGGTGGAATTCTTCGGTCGATCACACGAATGCCATCGTCAAGGTGAATAACTCGAGCGCGGGAGCTGCTTATACCGGTCTGGCCATCGGAACAAGCAATTCCAATACTTTCCTGTATGCCGCTAACTTTCATGCTGGAACCGTCGACGTTTTCGATAGCACTTTCACCGCCGCCATGGCCGGCACTTTCAAAGACCCAATGCTGCCCACTGGCTATGCACCGTTCAATGTTCAGAATCTCGGTGGCAAGCTGTACGTAGCCTACGCGCTCCAGAACGCGGACAAGAGCTTCGCCACGTCCGGCGCCGGCAATG
>DATLVQ010000133.1:0-2824 GCA_035577325.1 Bryobacteraceae bacterium
AGGCGGCGCGTTCTCCAGCCGGGCCGCGAACTGCTCTATGGAGCTCGCCAGCGCGTCCGAGGTGGGCGCATTCCAAATGAACAGCTCGGCGGGCCACCGGTCCAAGTTCGCGCGGTCCGCGGGGTGCGCGATATCGCCGGAATATTCTTCGAGCACGGCGTGGAAATTCGTACCCCCGAAACCGAATGAGCTGACGCCCGCACGGCGAGGCGTGGCTTCGCTGTCGGGTCCGGGCGCGGCGCTCCATGGGCGCGGGTCGCTATTCACGAAAAACGCGCTGCCCGGCTCGCACAGTTTCGCGTTGGGCTGTTCCACATGCAGCGTCGGCGGCAGCGTCTTGTGATAGAGCGCGAGGGCGGCCTTCATGACTCCGGTCACGCCCGCGGCGGACTTGGTGTGGCCCACCATCGACTTCACCGAGCCAATGCTGCAACTCTGCGGGGCGGCGCCATCCGCCGCAAAAACGGTGGAGAGCGCGGCGAGTTCGGCCGCGTCGCCAGCCGCTGTCCCTGTGCCGTGCGCTTCAATCAGGCCCACGGTGCTTGGACGGATACCCGCCTGCGCGTAGGCGCGGTCAAGCGCTGCGATTTGTCCTTCGAGGCGGGGCGCCGTCATGCTGCGGCCTCGTCCATCGCTCGATCCAGCCACGCCTTTGATCACGGCGTAGATGCGATCGCCATCACGCTCGGCGTCTTCCAGGCGTTTCAGCACCAGCATTGAAATGCCTTCGCTGATGGCGATGCCGTCGGCTGTGGCGTCGAATGTCCGGCACGCGCCCCGCGGCGACAGGGCCTGGGACTTGCTGAAGCATAAATAGCCGAACGGGCTCTGCACCGTGTCCACGCCGCCCACGATCACCATGTCGCTCGCGCGGCTGGTGAGTTCCCGCGCCGCCAGGTATACGGCTGCGAGCGACGACGCGCAGGCTGCGTCCACCGCGAAGTTTACGCCTCCCAGATCGAATCGATTGGCCACGCGTCCCGCTGTCACGTTCGGCAGAATGCCAGCGAAAGAGTCTTCCGTCCATTCGGGCAGCTGCGCGAGCAGCCCTTCGGGCGCCTGATCGACAAACTGTCCCAGCAGTGAGCGCACGGCATACTGAATTCCCAGGTCACCCAGCCCTCCGCTCAGGCCGAAGATGACCGAAGTCTTGTCCCGCGGAAAATCGCGATCGCGATACCCCGCATCGGCCAGCGCCCGGTCGACCACCACTAGTGCAAGCAACTGCATCGGGTCGATCGAAGCCAGCGCATTCGGTGGAATCCCGTAGCGCATAGGATCGAAGGGCGCATCTTCCAGGAACCCGCCCCAACGCGAATAAATCTTGTCGCGCGCCCGGCGGTCCGCATCGAAATACAGATCCACATTGAAGCGTTCGACGGGAATGTCGGTAATGGCGTGAACCTTGTTCACCACATTGCGCCAGAAACTTTGGAGATCCGGCGCTTTGGGCAGCATGCAGCTCATGCCCACAATGGCTACGTCGCACGGCGCGGAACGCACCGGTTCGGCGCCAGCCCCGGCGGGAGCATCCGTCTGATGCAGCAGCGCGACACCGGCGGTCGAGACCGACTTATGCAGGTCGCGCATGGAGCAAGTGCTGCGGCGCAAAGCGGCCACCTGCCCGATCATGTACATCCCATCGAGCCGCTGCTGCTCCTTGGGAATCTCAATGTAACGCGGCTGCGATCCTTCGGCGCCGCTCATGTGCGCTACGCCCTTGCTGGCTACGCGCAGGCGGCCGATGTTCAGGTTCTCGAGCGCCTCGCGAACTTCTCCCGTGCTCTTGCGCTCGGCCAGCAAGCGGCGCTTTTGGTTGCGGAAAGTTTCGTAAAACGGCGTCTCCACACAGCGCGTCGCGTGACCCGGGCCGGATTCGAGCAGCACCGTCTTGCGGCACGCTAACGCTTCCCGCTGAAATCCTTCCACGATCGCGCCGGTTCTTACGGCCTCCTCGGTGAAGAGGTATGCCGTACCCAGGAGCACGCCGATGCGCACACCCTGCTCGACCAGCGGGGACGCCATGGCCGCCACCATCGCCGCGGAGCGCGCGTCGTGAATGCCGCCGGCAAATACAATCCGCAGTTCCGCCGCCGGCGTGCCCTTGCGAATTTCGTCGAGCAGCACTTCGATCATGGTTTCCCACAAGACGAAGCTCGTCCGGGGGCCTACGTGGCCCCCGCATTCGCGCCCTTCGAAAATGAACCCGCGCGCGCCATCTTGCAGAAACATGCGCAGCAGCGCCGGGGCCGGGACATGCAGGTACGTGCAGATGCCGTCGCGTTCCAGACCCGCCGCCTGATCCGGACGCCCGCCGGCGATGATAGCGAATGGGGGCCGGAACTCACGCACTACTTCCAATTGCTCGCTGCGCAGCTCGACGGGCACAAAACCGAGAATGCCCACGCCCCAAGGCCTGGCGCCCAGAAGTTCCTTGGTTTCCGCCAGGAGTTTACGCACCTGCGGGGCGCGCAGCAGAGCCAGCGCCAGGAAGGGCAGCGCTCCGTTTTCGGCGACCGATTGCGCAAATGCCGCAGTGTCGCTCACGCGCGTCATCGGCCCTTGCAGAACCGGATACCCGGTGCCATGAAACTGTGCCAGTGGTGCGCCCTCGCCGAGCGCCGCCTGCTTCTTCGCCAGCTCCACGTGCCGGCGGACTGAATCGCGCAGGCCGCGCACGATCCCCGAAACTGTGCGGAATCGTCGCGCGAGTGGCGCGGCAAAGGCCGCGTCTTGTCCTAATGGCCAGATATCTGTTTCCGGCTGCCGCCAGGCTACGCCCGCGCGGATTGTTTTACGCCACTCGGTCAGGGCCTTCTCGGGC
>DATLVQ010000134.1:0-5529 GCA_035577325.1 Bryobacteraceae bacterium
CACGGTGCGGCATTTCGCGAGCTTCTTTTTCCTGCTCCGGGCTGAAGCTGAAGACGTTGAACAGCAGGCGCCTGGCCTGCCAGGGCTGAACGTAACGCAATTGCTCCGGGAATCGGTCTTTATCGGCCGCGGCGGTAAACGCCTCTTTCCCCAGAATCGCGGATGCCTGATGCTGGCCGTGCCCGTCGCGCGGCGTGCCCGAGAAGCGCAGGATCACAACGTCGGGACGAAAATTTCGGATCACCCAGACCACGTCCGAAAGCACCGTTTCACGGCCCCACTTGCCTAGCGTCTCGTCGGCCGATTTCGAGAATCCGAAATCGATGGCGCGGCTGAAAAACTGTTCCGCGCCATCGATACGGCGCGCTGCCAGCAGTTCTTGTGTCCTTATAACACCGAGCAGATCGCCCTGCTCGGGACCGATCAGGTTCTGGCCGCCCTCGCCGCGCGTTAACGAAAGATAGCCTGTTCGCATCGAACGCCCGCGCGCATAATAGGCCAGCAAGGCCGTGTTTTCGTCGTCCGGATGGGCGGCGATCATTAATACGCTGCCTAGAACGTTCAGTTTATGGAGCGCAAGCTCGATCTCAGGTGTGCCAGACAGATTCCGCTGGCTGTAAGCGGGGAGGTACGTCAAAAACAGCATTAACAGAAGTACATACGGGTGAAGAAACCTGGTATGAAAAGTGCTCATCAAATTAAATGGTAGACCATTTACATGGGGATGCCGAGGAGTAAGGTATGGAGGGCAAGGGCGTAGCAGGAAAGCTTCGGTCGATGCTGAAGCGCTTGGCGGCCCCGGCGGCGGGCACGCCGGTCCTGGTACAACCGCCGGCTCCGGCCAAAATCGGTCTGGCGCTAGGTGGCGGATTTGCCCGCGGCGTAGCCCACGTGGGCGTTCTCAAAGTCCTGCAGCGTGAACATATTCCCATTGATTTCATTACAGGTGTGAGCGCCGGCGCCATCGTGGCCGCGGCCTATGCCAGCGGTACTGACCTGGAGACAATCGGCAAAATCGGCTGCGCCATGCGTTTTAACGACGTCGCCCGCTGGAGCCTCTGCCGGCTGGGGCTGGTGGGAAGCGAGCGTATGGCCGCCTTTCTCAAACGCCTGCTCAAAAAATACCGTTTTGAGGATATGGAAACGCCCCTCGGCGTTTTGGCTACGGATCTCGCAACGGGACAGCCTGTGCCGTTTCGGGGCACGGGCGAGGTAATCTTGCCCATCCGCGCCAGCTGTTCCTACCCTGGTTTATTTCAACCAATCCGGTACGAAGACCGGCTGCTGGTGGATGGCGCCATGTGCACCGAAGTGCCGGCGGCGCTTGCGCGCCAGATGGGTGCGACGCACGTGATCGCCGTAGGTCTGCCCATGCAAGGTCCGGACGTCGTACCCAACAACATGCTGCAAGTGGTCAACCGGTGTTTTCAGATTCTGCAGAACCGGGCGGAAGCCGCCTGGCGCCGCGAGGCCGACCTTATCATTACCCCTCACGTGGCCAGCGTGGCCTGGGATGGCTTCAAGAGCGGTCTCGAAATGATCGATGCGGGCGAGAAAGCGGCCGAAGCGGCTTTGCCGGAAATCCGAAAGTGGCTGGCGCCTTCCACTGCCGCGGCATCTGCCTTGAAACCAGTGCCGGTCGAACAACTCGCAAGCTGACCGTCAGCCGAGATTCAAAACCTGCATCGCGGTTCCGGTCTGTCCCTGAATCTTCTTCTGCAACAGCATCAATGCGTGGATGAGTTGTTCGGGGCGCGGGGGGCAGCCGGGCACGTACACGTCGACAGGAATGGCCTGGTTCACTGGGACAAGCGCATAATTGTTGAACACGCCGGTCGAGGTGGCGCATGCACCCATCGAGATCACCCATTTCGGCTCCGGCATCTGCTGATACAAGTGACGGATCACCGGTGCCATTTTGTTGGAGACGCGGCCCGCGATGATCATCAAATCCGACTGGCGCGGCGAACCGCGAAACACTTCGGCGCCGAAACGCGCAATGTCAAATCGCGATGCGCTCATCGACATCATCTCGATGGCGCAGCAGGCCAGGCCAAAAGACATGGGCCAGATGGAGTTCTTGCGTGCCCAGTTGATGGCGTTATCGAGCGTCGTGAGGATCACGCCTTCGGAAGCCGCCGAGCGCGCGAGTCCTTCGTTATCGATGCGCGCAAACAACTCCGCGGGACCACTGGCCAGTGGACTCGTCTCCATATTTCTATTTTCGCACGGATGTGAAGAGGCGCACGGACAGCGGCTGTTAGAATCGGAAGAGCGTCCGCCCATGCCATCCGCGACCTACGACGAGGCTCTCGACCGGGCTGCTGAGACATGGGGCATCCAGCCGGATTACTGGGACATCTGGGGCCAGCACCACATCACGCCGCCCGAAGCCACGCGGGCGATTCTCACATCCCTGGGCATTCGCGCGGATACCAAAGACGATCTCGATCGGGCCCTCGAGCAACGGTTCCGAGATGAATGGTCGCGCATGCTTCCCCCGTGTCTGGTGATCAGTGAGCACCACCGCCCACGGGAATTTGCCGTGCACCTGCCGGCGGAGCTGGGCGTGAGGCAAGCCCGCGTCCTCGTGAAGCTGGAGAGCGGCGGCACCGAAGCGATGCATACCGCGCTCGGCGAATTGCCGGTCGCCGGGGAAGCGGAGTTTGAAGGCCGCCATTATGTGCGGAAACTCGTCGCGCTGCCGGATAATCTGCCGCTGGGATATCACGATGTGGAAATTCTCGTGGGCGGCGCCTGCGCTTCCATGCGGCTCATCGTGGCTCCCGATCGCGCTTATCTTCCGCCGGATCTGCGCGCCGCGGGCATCGCCATCGCGTTATACGGCGTTCGCTCGGAGAACAACTGGGGCTGCGGCGATTTCCGCGACCTCCACGGCGTCATCGACTGGGTAGCGGATGAAGTGGGCGCAAGCTTTGTGGCCCTCAATCCGCTGCATGCCATCCATAACCGCCGTCCCTATAACACCAGCCCCTACCTGCCTAATTCCGTCTACTACCGGAACTACCTTTACCTCGACGTCGAGGGCATAGCCGATCTCGCCCAGTGCCCGAGTGCGCGGCGGCTACTGGCTAAGCCCGCCACGCAGCAGGAAATCCAGGCGCTGCGGGCGTCGGAGTTCGTCGAGTACGAACGCGTCAGTGCATTGAAGCTGAAGTTCCTGAAGAGGATCTTTGCCGCGTTTCTGCACGGCGATTACAGGCGCGGCGCAACCAGAGCGCTCCAGTTTCAGGCGTACATCGAGCGTGAGGGAGAACTGCTGCGGCGCTTTGCCACATATTGCGCGCTGGATGAATGGATCCGTCGGCGCCACTCGGAAATTTGGCTATGGACGGACTGGCCGGAGCCATTTCGTGATCCGGGATCCGCTGATACCGAAGCCTTTCAGCGAAAACACTGGCGCTCCGTCTTGTTTTACCAGTATTTGCAATGGCAGATCGACCTTCAGCTCGCCGCCGCGCAGCAGCACGCGCGCGACAAGCAGCTCGCCATCGGCCTTTATCACGATCTGGCGCTGGCCACAGACCGCTTCGGCTCGGAGCTTTGGGCGCACCGCAACGATTTCGTGCCTGGCTGCCGCGTAGGATCGCCTCCGGACGATTTCTCGCCGAAGGGGCAGGACTGGGCGTTTCCGCCGCTCCACCCGGCGCGGCAAGGCGAGTCCGGATACCATCACTTCATCGAATCCATTCGTAAGAACTCGCGGCATGGCGGCGCCCTGCGCATCGATCACGTGATGCGTTTCTTCCGGCTTTACTGGATTCCCGACGGCGTGGATGCGGCGCACGGCGCTTATGTGCGCTACCAGGCCGCCGACCTGATCCGCATTCTCGCGCTCGAGAGCGTGCGTCAGCGATTTGTGGTGATCGGTGAAGATCTCGGAACGGTGGAACCGGAGGTGCGCGAAACGCTGGATCAATTCGGCATCCTGAGTTATCGGCTGCTTTATTTCGAAAAAGACGCGCACGGCGAGTTTCGCAAGCCGGCAGAATATCCGGAGCGGACGCTCGTTTCCGCCACCACGCACGACCTGCCGACGCTGGCCGGATTCTGGTTGGGTGAAGACATTGACGCACGGCGCCGCGCGGGCGTTTTGCCGAATGAAGCCAGCTATCGCGACCGGCTGGCGGCGCGCGCCGCCGAAAAACAGAAGATGCTGGACGCGCTGTTCGCCGAAGGCCTTCTGCCACGGTCGGTTCCGCGCTCGGCCAGCGAAATCCCCGAGCTGACGGGAGAACTGCACAACGCCATCATCGGATTTCTTGCGGCGACACCCTCCAAGCTGCTGGTGATCAACCAGGAGGACTTGACCAAAGAAATCGCTCAGCAAAACCTGCCGGGCACTACCTGGCAGTACCCGAACTGGAGTCGGAAAATGCATTTTCGCCTTGACGAGCTGTACTCGGCCAGGCAGGCTACCGACTTCGTGCAGATGTTTCGCCACTGGATTGAGAAGACCGGGCGGACTAACAAACCGGCAGGCATTGCATGAATCCCAGTGCAACTAGTACAGTGCGGCATGCCTGAAAGTTGGGGCAGGACTGCCTGCCCCACATCTCTCCGCGAAAACGGGTGGGATTTCAACCGCACTAGACTGGGCTGCGGTCCCGCCGGTGGTGGTTTTCGCCGCTTGCCAGCCCGTTAAAGTTTCTCCCGGATCATCTGCTTGAATTGTCTGATTCCGCCTTCGTTGCGCCGATAGAACGTCCACCGCTTGACTCTCTTGCCGCGGACGAGACCGGCTTGCGACAGAATCTTGAGGTGTTCGCTCGCGGTCGGCTGGCTCACTCTAAGCTTGCGCGCGATGAGGACGCCGCACACGCCGTCGCGGACCAGGTCGCCATCCACCTGCTTTGGAAAATGCCCGACCGGATCCCTGAGCCACCTCAAAATTTGCAGCCGGCGCTTGTTGGCGAGCGCGTGAAGTGTAAACTCAGGACGCATATAGACAATTAGCCAATCGACTAATTATACTAGCACCTGTTATGCAAACCGTAAGTACAGCGGGCCAGCCGACGGTCATCGGCCGGGAATCGATCGCGCGGACTTATGAACTGATTCGCCCTCACATCCGCCGGACGCCGGTCATCGAAGTCGATGGCGGGGACTTCGGGCTCGACGGCGTCCGCATCGTCCTCAAGATCGAGCTGCTGCAGCATGCCGGTTCTTTCAAAGCACGCGGCGCCTTCGCCAACCTGCTGGTGCGCGAGATCCCCACCGCTGGCGTTGTGGCGGCCTCGGGCGGCAATCATGGCGCGGCCGTGGCTTTCGCCGCGAAGAAACTGGGAAAGCCGGCCCGGATCTTCGTTCCCAAGGTTGCGTCTCTCGAAAAACAGGAGCGGATTCGCGCATACGGCGCGGATCTGGCGGTTATCGGCGACCGTTACGTGGAAGCTCTAGCGGCGAGCGAGGAATGGGCGGCAAAGTCGGGCGCGCTGCGTATTCATGCGTACGACCAACCCGAGACGATGCTCGGCCAGGGATCGGTTGGATTGGAGTTCGAAGAGC
>DATLVQ010000135.1:0-4320 GCA_035577325.1 Bryobacteraceae bacterium
GCAGGCAGCGTGTGGGCAGACTCCAGGCGGACATCGGTCAAGTCGTATGCCGGGTCAGACGCCAAACCCGCTAGCACATCTCCCGCTTCCTCGCCTGCAACCCAATCAACATCTCCGCTCTTGATTGATTCCCACAAAAAACAATTTACACTTTAATTGTTTTGCGATATGCTGTTATCGCTCTGGCCAATCAATAATCCGCGCGACTAGATGGATATAGCCGCTCAGATCTCCTTGACTCGTGAGGAGATGGAACAGAGACGTCTTGAGGCAGCGCAGGATCTCCTCAACGGCCTCTCTCAATCGAAGGTTGCCCGCAAATTTTCCGTCAGCCGCACCACTGCTTCCCGGTGGTATCGCGCGCTGGCAAACAAAGGGGTCGATTCACTCAAACGCCGCAAAGCTACCGGCAGGCCCAGCCGCCTGTCCCGGGAGCAACTGGATCGCGTGGCGCAGATTTATCACGACCGTCCGCCGGCCTACGGCTTCGCGGACGATCATTGGACCACGGCGCGCATGGCGACCGTGATCGAGAGCCAGTTTGGCGTCCACTATGACCGTGATCACGTCGGACGGCTTCTTTACAAATTGGGGTTGCGGGAGCGCAGGCCGCGCGTGCGGCATGCTGCGCCGGCGGCGCCTTACGCGGCTTCGCGGTATTCTCCGAACACGGCTTTGAGCCCGTCGGAGATTTCGCCGAGCGTAGCATAACCGGCGGCGGCGTCGAGGACGAGAGGCATCAGGTTCTCTCCGGCTCGCGCCGCCTGTTCCAGTCTTTGCAGGAGTTTCGCTACCAGTTTGTTGTCGCGTCCGGCGCGAAGCTCGCGCAGGCGTTCGATCTGTGCTCGCTCAAGCGCCGGGTCGAGCCGGAATGTCGGGATTTTTCGATCTTCCATGCGAAACCGGTTGACGCCCACGACGACGGCTTCGCCGCGCTCGACAGCCTGCTGGTATGCAAACGCCGCATTCTGAATTTCACCCTGGATGAAGCCGGTTTCGATCGCTTTCAGCGTGCCGCCCATGGCGTCGATACGCTGCAAGTACTCGCGCGCGCCGCGCTCGATCGAATCCGTGAGCGTCTCGATGAATTCGCTTCCCCCGGCGGGGTCGGCGGTATTAGTAACACCACTTTCATACGCAATGATTTGCTGTGTCCGCAGAGCCAGCCGGGCCGATTCCTCGGTGGGCAGTGAAAGCGCTTCGTCGCGCGAGTTTGTGTGCAGAGATTGCGCGCCGCCCAGCACCGCCGCCAGCGCCTGGATCGACGTGCGGATCACGTTCACGTCGGGCTGTTGCGCGGTGAGGGTTGAGCCGGCTGTCTGCACATGAAAACGCAGCATCATCGACTTTGGGTTCTTGGCCCCGAATCGGTCGCGCATCAGGTGCGCATAGAGCCTGCGGGCGGCGCGGTATTTGGCAATCTCTTCGAGAAAATTGCTGTGGGCATTGAAAAAGAACGAAAGCCGCGGGGTGAAGTCATCGATCCCGAGACCTGCCGCAAGCGCTGCGTCGATGTAGGCGATGGCGTTGGCAAAAGTAAACGCGACCTCCTGCACAGCGGTCGAACCGGCTTCGCGGATGTGGTAACCGCTGATCGAGATGGGGTTCCACTCCGGCAGCTCGCGGCCTGCCCATGCGAAAAGATCGGTAATAATCCGCATGGAGGCGCGCGGCGGATAGATATAAGTGCCGCGCGCGATGTACTCCTTGAGAATGTCGTTCTGGATGGTGCCGGAGAGTTTGCGCACGTCGGCGCCCTGCCGCCGCGCCACCAGAACGTAAAAGGCGAGCAGAATGGCCGCAGTGGAATTGATGGTCATCGACGTCGAGACTTTTTCGAGCGGAATGCCTGCGAAGAGGCGCTCCATGTCGGCCAGGGAGGAAATCGCAACACCCGTGCGTCCGACTTCGCCCCCGGCCAGCGGATGGTCGGAATCCATTCCCATCTGGGTCGGGAGATCGAAGGCCACCGAGAGGCCCGTGGTCCCCTGCGAGAGCAGGTACCGGTAGCGCTGATTACTCTCTTCCGCGCTGCCAAAGCCGGCATACTGGCGCATGGTCCAGAGCCGCTTGCGATACATGGCGGGATAGATGCCGCGAGTGTATGGAAACTCGCCCGGCTTGCCCAGTTCGTGACTCACGAGCGTGAAATCTTACGCGCCCGGCGGAAACAGGAGATACCGTATCCCGCCATGATGGTGACAAAGACCACTGTCAAGACGAGCGTGAGGCTGAGCTTGGCGGTATCGCCTCGGCCGGCTTGCAGGTCACGGAGCGCCCGGATGCCGGACGGAATCGGGAAGACGGCAAGCGACAGGAAGAGGAAGCCAATGACCTCGTGCCAAAGGGTATGGGCGGGGCGGATTAATGCAGGCAGGAGATGGCGGGCTAATTGATATCCTTGGGCTACCAACCGGGGCTTGACCACGTCCCTATGGTAGCAAAGGGGATTGGCCGTGGCGTCCGTAACAGGTGTGGTGAAAAGCCGTATGGACTGTAACGTGCTGAGAGCATTAAAGCGGCGCTAGCTTTTTGCCGATAAACAACTTGTGGAGCGTTCCACGGTCCACTACAATCGAAACGGGTAGCCAGACTGGCTGAAGAGATGAGCAAAGTGCAACGCTTTCAGTGTTGGACGCATCGAGAAGGTGGAGGCTCCGGGCTGTAACTGCCTTGGAGAAAGGGGCTGATTTTGGAAGAGCGTCTCAAGAACTTAATGCAGGAACTGGGAAACGCGATCAACGATTCCCTGTCGGACTCCGACCGCATCGCCGAGGCCATCGGCGAGATCAAACAGGCCGGTTACGACGTGTTCCTGGTGCTCGAAGCTACCATCGGTTTTAATAAACGCGAAGACGGCGACGATGTTGAAGATGCAGCTGACGGAGAAGCCCGTCCTGAAGTAAAACGTACCTACGAATCCACGGGAAAGATCAAATTTACCACCCAGGATCAACGCTTCCTGCGCGCGCTCAAGATTGCCGTCGACGAAGAACTGAAGTAGCGAGTTACCGCGTCCGATGGAACGTTAGCCCAGCGCTCCTCGGTACACGTTCCAGGTCTGTTCCGCCGCTTTTTCCCACGTAAAATCATTCGCGCGCGCTAAACCTCGCCGAGCCATCTTCGCCGCCAGCGCCTCATCGCACATCAGTTGATCCAGCGCCGCGTAGATGGCGTCGACGTCCTCCGGGTCGACCAGCAGCGCGGCGTCGCCACAAACCTCGGGTAATGCCGAACGGTTCGCGGCCACTACGGGCGTTCCCGCCGCCATGGCTTCGAGGACCGGCATGCCGAAACCTTCATCGAGCGACGGAAACGCAAAAATGCGTGCGCGCGCATACCACTCGGCCAACTCTTCGGCGGATACATAGCCCAACAGTTGAATATCGGCGCGTCGCGGGCTGCTTTCAATGCGCGCCAGAATCTCGCCGGCCCCGTAACCGGACGATCCCGCCAGTACCAGTTTCCAGCGGAGCGGCGTTCGCTCGAACGCCTCGACCAGCCGGGCGATGTTCTTGCGCCTTTGTATCGCACCCACGTTGAGGACGATATTCTCGCGCTCGATGGTCTGCCGCAGCCGCATGCGGTTGGCCCCGTGGTGCACCACTTGGATGCGTGCGGGCTCCACGCCGAGCAGTTGTTCCACCTGGCGTGCGGTAAACGCGGAAACGGCGATGATAGCATCCGATGCGGCGGCTGCCTGCCGTGCCTGCGCCGCGAACCGTCGCCGGAATTCCGGCGTGGAATAGTCGCCGGTGAGGACGAACAGATCGTGAAAGGTGGATACTGCCTTCCGGAACCGGATGCCGGGGAGGCGCTGGTTTAAACCATGGAAGAACTCGCGCGACCGTGGAAACAGCGGCTCAAGAAGCAGCGCCCGACTGCAATTCGGGGGTATCGCGATCCCGAACGAGCGCGTGTAGCGGTGTGGCCGGTAACAGAGTTCGAATTGCTGCTCGAGGTGAGCGGCGGCCAGCGCGCGCAGCAATTCGCGCGAATACACCCCGACTCCGGAGAGATTTTCTCCCACGCTATAAGTGGCGTCGAGCGAGATTTTCAACTGACCAGGCGGTACTCTTTCAGTTTGCGATAGAGCGTGGTACGGCCGATGCCGAGCAGCAACGCCGCCATTACGCGGTCACCTTTGGTATATTCCAGAGCCTCGCGGATGGCGCGCTTTTCCATCTCCGTCAAGGGAATGATACCTGATTGAGCCGGCGCGCGAAGCGGCCCCGGTCCGACGACGGCGACTGCCGCCGCGGCGAGCGCGCCCGCTCCCTGCGCGGACCGGTGCGTTTGCAGCGCCGAGGGCATGTCGCG
>DATLVQ010000136.1:0-16123 GCA_035577325.1 Bryobacteraceae bacterium
GAAAAATCAATCGATCGGCGCGCCAGGCCGCCGCGCACGCCGCCGCCATCTGGTCGGCGTTGATGTTATACATCCGTCCATGGCCATCACCGGCAACGCACGCGACCACCGGCAAGAATCCACGAGATAGCAGCAGATCGAGCAGCGCGGGATTGGCGTGCCGGATGCGCCCCACCAGCCCGAGGGCCGGATCCATGGGCTCGGCCTCCACCAGATTGCCGTCGACACCCGACAATCCGACCGCGCGAAGGCCCGCGGCGATCAGCGCGGCGACCAGTTCCTGATTGACGCTGCCCGCAAGCACTTTCAGTACCGCATCCATAGTCTCGGGCGTGGTGACGCGCAGCCCGTTGACGAAACGGCTTTCGACACCGCGCTCGGCGAGAAAGCGTGTCATCTGCTTGCCGCCGCCATGCACGACGACAATCTCGGTGCCGCGCGAGAATTGCTCAGCGATTTGCACGGCCAGGTTTGCTCGCAGCTCCGGAACATCGAGCAACGTGCCGCCGAGTTTGATCAGCGCCTTCACAGCAGGCCCTCGGTTTCGGCGAGGCCAAGCATCAAATTCATGTTCTGCACGGCTTGTCCGGCGGCGCCCTTGGTGAGGTTGTCGATGGCGCTCACTACCACCGCGCGCCCCGACGCCGCATCCAGCGTCACGCCGATATCGCAAAAATTGGTGTGCCGGACCCCGCGCAGGTCGGGCACGCGGCCGGGTTGATAGAGGCGAATGAATGGCTCGCCGGCATAGCGCGTCTCGTAGATGGAGATGAGGCTCTCGGCCGTCGCGCCGTTTGCCGCGCGGAAATAAATCGTTTCCAGAATGCCCCGGTCGAGCGGCAGCAGGTGCGCCGTGAAACTGAATTCGCGCTCCTCGATGCCCGAAACCATCAGCACCTCCGGCACGTGGCGGTGGCGCAGTACCGAGTACGCCGAAAAGTTTTCCGTCACCTCGCAGAAACTGGTGTTGAGCGACGCTTTCCTGCCCGCGCCGCTCACGCCGGACTTGGCGTCGCACACGATGCCCGCCGCGCGATCGACGATGCCCGCTTCGATCAGCGGCCGGATCGCCAGATTGGCGGCCGTCGGATAGCAGCCCGGATTCGCGACCAGGCGCGCGTTCGGAATCCGCTCGCGGCAGAATTCCGGCAGCCCGTAAACCGCTTCGGCCAGCAGCGCCGGCTGCGTGTGCGTGTCTTTATACCACTGCGCGTAGTTTTCGGCCGTGCGCAGGCGAAACGCACCACTCAAATCGACCACACGCGCTCCGGCATCCAGCATCGCGGGCGCAAGCTCCATCGAAACTTCCGCCGGCGTGGCCAGAAACACGATCTCGATTTTCTCCGCCCGTACCCCATCGGCGGTCGCCGCCACCTGCCGAGGCGCTTTCGAGTGGCGCAACCCGCTGTCGTGCGCCGCGTCGCTGCGATGCTCCATCAGCAGAGGCTCGACGTGCGGATGCTTCCGCAGGAGAGCGACCAGCTCCGCCCCGCTGTACCCGCGAAATCCGACAATCCCGGCCCGGCGTTTCATGATTAAATATTCACTTCAATGAATAAATATACTATGGAATCTTGGGGAACTCAAGCCTGCCTGACCCTCAGCATTCCCACGACAATCTTCATTACCGATAATTCCGAGTCTAATGCTCGGCCGCTGACCGCTCCGCCAGCTCGCCGATGATCGGCAGCGAATAGCGCTCCTCATGGCTCGTCTTGATGATCATGAAGATCCAGACGCCGATGATGAGGACGTGGAGCAGCTTGTCGACGCGGAAGATCGGGTAGTGAAACTCGCGGAAAATGGGGCTGAGCACCCATTCGACGATCAGCCAGGCAACAAAAAGATACAGGCCCTGAAACGCATGGAAGCGAACGGTCCGGTCATTGCGGAACTTGTCGGCGGCCAGCACAATCACCGAAGCGATCCAGCCGATGCCGGGAATGTAACAAAGGATGGACGCGGTGCGCGGCGTGATGCCGGCCAGCGGATCGATGGCATGCGCGGTGGCGCCCGGCTGGCGGGAGCCGCACTTGGCGCAATATTGATCCGAAGGGGTGACCGGGTTCCCGCAACTGCTGCAAAAAGGCATCTGTTAATCAATACGTTACGCCAGCCGTGGATGTTCCGGCAAGGCGTTCCGGCTATTCAATTCTATATGGCGGCAAGCTCAGGACCTGGGCTTCAAGCGGGTACCTGCCCTCCAGGTTGTGATAGCGCGCGTTCTGCTCGGTCAGACGGCCGTTCGAGACGCTGACTCGCAGGGTGGCCGGTTGCGATGCCTTGAACTCGACGATTTCCACGCGCTCTTCGAGCGGCTTCAGGCGATTGTCCCCCAGCTTTTTCGCTTTGGGCCACCATTCCCACTGCTGTCCGATGCGCAGGGAGTGCGTCTCGATAGTCTTGCCAGAGGCGGTTTTTCCGGCCGCGGCTTTTGCCGGCGCTACCAGCGCGATATCCACGCGGATGAAACGCTCGGGGTCGCCGGTGGGCAGCATGTGGCCGGCGCGGGCATTTTTCAGCTTGAGGCTTACCACAGTCTTGCCGGCGGAGCGCCGGGCCGAGACGATGGTCACGGACAATCCCGGTTGGTAGAGCGCGTATTCGGCGCGCTCGCTTTCACTCAAGTGGATTTCCTTGGGAATCTTACTGCCGAAAAAGAGATGGCGGCGCGAGGAACGCACCGGTCCACCCAATGCCACGGCGCGCTCGACGGCGGGCATGTGGCAGGACGAGCAGGTATCTCCGTGCGCGGCGTACGGCCCGCTTTTCCACTCGCCGCCGGTATCGAATGTGCACACCAGCGTATCGGTATAGGCGGCGGTGGCCTGATGGCACGCAGTGCAGACGCCGGCGGTGAGCAGGTGGCGATCCTGGCGCACGGGGTGCGGCGCCTTGGAATCGGCATACGGCCCGAGGATGACGCCATCGCGCACATGGCAGACCGCGCAGGTGATGGCGTCTTCATGCAACTCGCGATCGAAGCGCACATTCCGGCGAAATACCGGCTTGTGCGTGGATCCGTTGCGCACAGAAATGGCGATGCGCTCGATCTGATTCTCGAGCGGCGTGTGGCAATTCAGGCAGAGCCAGCCGACCTCGGGCGATTTCTTCATCTCGGCCTGGAACTGCTGGTCGCTAAGCGCCTGCGCGTGCGCCGAAGCCTGCCACTCGCGGTAGATCTCCTGATGGCAGATGCCGCATTTCCGCGCGCTGAGCGAGTCGAGGCCCTGAGGAGTTGCTTGATAGGGCAGTGGATTCTCCCACCAGTAGCCGAAGATTTTCACTTGCGCAGGCGCTCTGGCGGCAAGCAAGAGCGCGAGGAGAGCGAAGATTCTTACGCGGGCGATGCCCCTATGATACGATTTCGGCGATGCGTATTCGAATGTTGCTGCCTGTCTTGATGCTTTGCGCCGCGACGGCGCTGCCCGCGGCCAAGGCCCTCGAAATCTACTTCGTCGACGTCGAAGGAGGACAGGCTACATTGGTGGTCTCGCCTTCGAAACAGGCGTTGCTGATCGACACCGGGTGGCCGGGGCTCAACATGCGCGACGCCAACCGGATCGCCGCGGCCGCCAAGCGCGCGGGCGTGAAACAAATCGATTACCTGGTGGTCACGCACTATCACGACGATCACGTGGGCGGTGTTCCGCAGTTGGTGAGCAAGCTTCCGGTGCGCACGTTCGTCGATCACGGCGCGTCGGTCGAGCACGGCGCGAATGAAGACCGCCAATACAACCGATACCTGAAAGCGCGGGAAACCGGCCAGCACCTGGAGGTGAAGGCGGGCGACAAGATTCCCATGAAAGGTCTCGATATCACCGTGCTGACCGCGGCGGGGCAGGGACTTCCCGGCCCGCTGCCGGGCGCGGGCCAGCCGAATCCGGTGTGCTCCACGATTAAACCGCTCGAGGCCGATGCGTCCGAGAATGCGCAGTCGGTCGGCATTCTGATCCAGTACGGCAGCTTCCGCATGATCGATCTGGGCGATCTCACGTGGAACAAAGAAAACGAGCTGGTGTGTCCGGTGAACAAGATCGGCACGGTGGACCTCTACTTGACCACGCATCACGGCATGAACATTTCGAATCCACCGGCCATCATCCAGGCGCTTCATCCGCGCGTGGCGGTGATGAATAACGGCGCGCGCAAGGGCGGGTCGCCGGAAGCATGGCAGGCAGTGCACGACTCGCCCGGCTTGCAGGACATCTGGCAGTTGCATTACGCCATGGACGGCGGCAAGGAACACAACTCGCCCGAAGCCATGATCGCCAATATCTACGAGCAGGGCGATGAGGCCAACTGGCTGAAGGTTTCGGCCGACGCCAGCGGCGATGTTACGGTCTACAACAGCCGGAACAAGTACGAGAAGACGTACACCAAATAGACGCCGCGCAAAATGGCATGTAAACCGCCGATCTTTATCGTAGGCTCGCCGCGTAGCGGGACCAGCTTGCTGCGCAACATGCTCAACCGGCATCCTTCGCTCGCCATTTGCGGCGAGACGCAATTCAACCACTACGTGTACCGGCGCCGCCGGGCATTCGGCGATCTGGGCACTCTAAGAAACCGGCAACGATTGATCGATGAATATCTGTCCATCAGACGCATACAACGGCTGGGCATGGACATTACCTCTCTGAAGGAGAAGCTGGCTCGTGAAGCCACGAGCTATCCGGCGTTGTTCGCCTGCCTGGCGAGATCATACGCCGAGTCCACTGGAAAAGATCGCTGGGGCGAAAAGACGCCGCAGCATGCGCTCATCTCCGAGTTGCTCTGTGACTGGTTCCCGGGCGCGGCGATCCTGCATATCTTGCGCGATCCGCGCGACACGGTAGCCTCGTTACAACGCATGCCATGGGCGTCGAACAGCGTCATCGCCAATGCGCGCACCTGGCTGGCATGCAACTTGGCGGCCCGGAATTCTTCTCATCGTCCGGGGTATTTGCTGGTTCGGTACGAAACTCTGGTCGCTCAACCTGAGATGGAACTGGCGCGCATTTGCGCGCACCTGGGCGAGGTCTATGCGCCGGCCATGTTGGTGGCTGACGATTCGGCTGCGCCGGCTTCCCCCTGGGCACAGCTGTCCCGCAAGCCGGTGACGGTGAAACGGATAGGCGCATGGCGGGAAGAGCTCACGGCCCGGGACGCGGCATTGATCGATTGGGTTGTTGGACCGCAACTGCAATCCTTTGGTTACCCACGCGTCGCTACTGCGGTCTCGATTTCTTCCGTCGCCCGCGGTCTGGCCTTCGCCGGGTTCGACAGCATTCGTAGACGCTTGCCGCAGATTCCCGGCGTCTGGTATCACTTGATGCAACCCACGAAACTGGCCAAGGAAGAGTTTTGGGTGCAGCGGCACCTCTGGGATAGGGGCGCAAAATCCGCCGGTATGCGCTGAACGCTGAGTCTCGCCTCATCTTGCGGCATGTGCGTTAATGGACGCGATTCTCGATCTCGCAGCCGCGTGCACGGTTGTGATCTGGCTGTACCTGATCTTCGGGCGGGGTCTGTTTTGGAAACTGAGGGAGTCCGATGACGCGCGGCTCGAACGGCAGTCGAAGCGCGTGGCGATCGTGATTCCGGCGCGAAATGAGGCCGAAAGCATTGGCCTAGCCATCGCGTCGCTCCTTTCTCAGAGTCATTCCGGCCCAAAACATATCTTCCTGGTCGACGATCATAGCCAGGACGGCACGGCGGACGTCGCTCGCTCGGCGGCGCGCCAAGCCGGCAAACTGGAGTTGCTGACCGCAATCCGCGCGCGTTCGCTCCCGGAGGGCTGGACCGGAAAGCTGTGGGCGCTGGCCGAGGGCGTCGTCCACGCGCAGTCGTTCCAGCCGGACTACATTCTGTTCAGCGATGCCGATATTGCGCACGCCCCGGACAATATCGAGCGGCTGGTCGCGCGCGCGGAAGCCGGCGGCTACGCCCTGGTCTCGTACATGGTCAAGCTGCAGTGCGAGAGCTTCGCCGAGAAAGCGCTGATTCCGGCGTTCGTATTTTTCTTCTTCATGCTTTACCCCCCGGCGTGGACTGCAAGCCCGCGGCACGCAACCGCGGGCGCCGCCGGAGGCTGCATCCTGATCCGCTGGCCGGCGCTTGCGCGCATCGGCGGGATCGCAGCTATTCGCGGCGAACTGATCGACGACTGCGCTCTGGCGAAAGCAGTGAAGCGCACGGGCGGGAAGGCCTGGCTCGGCATAACTTCGAAAACACAAAGCATCCGCGGCTACGGCACATTCGGCGAGATGGGCCGCATGATTTCTCGCACGGCATTTTGGCAGCTGCGGCATTCGACTTGGCTGCTGGCCGGCACAATTGCAGGCCTGTTCATCACGTACATGCTGCCGCCGCTGTTGCTATTGACAGGCCGCCTGGTCCCTGCATGTCTTGGCATGACAGCTTGGGCGCTGATGATGGTGGCGTATGCGCCGTCGCTGCGATTTTATGGCCTGACGATGCTTAGGGCGCCGGCTCTTCCAGTTATCGCCCTGTTCTATGCCGGAGCGACTGTGTATTCGGCGCTGCACTACTGGAGCGGACGCGGCGGTCAGTGGAAGGGCCGCGTCCAGGATCGGAAACAGAGTCGCTGAGCGTCTACTTGCGCACGCGCCAGTGGAGCTCCATGTATCCGAGAGCGGCGAAGCCGGCGGCAATCACCAGGCGCAGGATCACAGCCCATGCACTCCGGCTGATGAAGCCCTGGTTGATGGCAAGCACCGTGAACCCCAGCGCGATGGCAAAATACCACCAGGCGAAGAAGCGGGGATTCACGCGCATTGTGGAAGACAGGTCACAGCAGTTTTCGGAACTCTTCTAATGTGAGACCCGCACGATTCCTGCCATCGTATAAGCGTTCACGGGATTATTCCGAGGGATCGTGAGTATCCGCGCGCCATTCGACATCACGATATGTTTACTCTGGCGAACGATTCGAAAGCCAGCCTTCTCCAGTGCTCGCACTGCGTGGAGGTGAGGGATTCCCGGCAGCTTACCCACACTCAGACTGTGACATCGACTTCGCGGATCTCGGCATCCTTGTTGAGCTCAGCGGCAGCTTCCAGATACTCGCGGATAGCCTCCCGGATGTTTGCCAGCGCCTCGGGTTCTGTATCGCCCTGCGACCAGCAACCTGGCAGCCCTGGAACGGAAACGCTGAATCCCTCGTCGGAGTGCTTTAACGCTACTTTATAGCGCATACTTGGCTCCAGTATACTTCCGATCTAATGAAAATCATGCGACACATCCGCTGCCACACGCGCTGACAGCCCCTCGATTCTCCCAGCTTTCACCGAGACTACGTTGTCCACATTTTGCAGCACACCGTCGATCAGCAAAAACGACGAGCCGAGCAGCTCGAAACGATAGCGCTCAAATAGAGCGGGCGTGACGATCACGTTCATCACGCCGGTCTCATCTTCCATGCTCAGAAAGACGAAGCCTTTGGCCGTGCCGGGCCGCTGGCGCACGATCACGCATCCGGCCACACGCACGGTGCGGCCGTGGCGCAACCGCAGCAGGCCGCGGGCGGGCGTAACGCCCAGCGCGTTCATTTCCTCGCGCCGGTATGCCATGGGGTGCCGGCCGATAGTGAATCCGGTGCCGCCGAAATCCGCATTCAGGCGCTCCTCGGCCGTCATTTGCGTGAGCGGTGAACCCCGCTCCGGTTCAGGCAGCGCGTCGAGCAACGGCCCGGCGGGCTGCGCGGCGTGCCCCGCCTGCCACAAAGCGTCGCGTCGGTGCGCGGCATCGAGCGCATTCAACGCGCCCACTTCCGCCAGCTTGCTCATTTCATCCTTGCGCAGCTCGGGCACGCGCCGCGCCAGATCGTTGATGTCAAGAAACGGCGCCTGTGCACGCTCCCGCACAATGGCCCGGCCGGCATCCGCTCGAAGGCCCTTGACATACATCAGGCCCATTCGCAGCGCCCTGGCACCTAACACCTGGCCCCTGACACCTTCTTCACCTTCTTCCACCGTACACTCCCACTTCGATTTCGTCACATCAATCGGCAGCACGCGCAATCCGTGACGCCGCGCGTCGTTGAGCAGAATCGCGGGCGCATAAAATCCCATGGGCTGGTTGTTCAGCATGGCCGCCATGAACGCCGCCAGGTAATGGCATTTGAGATATCCGCTGGCATAGGCCAGCAGTGCAAAACTTGCCGCGTGCGATTCGGGAAATCCATAGAGCGCGAATGACGTAATGGACTGGATAATGCGCTGCTGCGCCGCCTCCGCGATTCTATTGCGCGTCATGCCGGCGCGCAGCTTCACTTCGATTTCGGCCATGCGTTTCTCCGAGCGCTTGAAACCCATGGCGCGGCGCAGTTCCTCCGCTTCGCCGCCCGTGAATCCGGCCACGATCATGGCCATGCGCAGCAATTGCTCCTGAAACAGCGGAATGCCGAGCGTCCGCTTCAGCACCGGCTCGAGCGAGGGATCGAGATAATCCACGGGTTCTCGCCCCTGCCGGCGTTCCAGATAGGGATTCACCATCTCGCCCACGATCGGGCCGGGCCGGATGATCGCCACCTCCACCACGATGTCGTAAAAATGTTTCGGGCACAGGCGCGGCAGGCACGACATCTGCGCGCGGCTCTCCACTTGGAACATGCCGACCGTATCGGCGTGTTGCAAGGCGCGATACACATCGGGATCGTCCGGCGGCAGATGCGCGAGGTCGACTTGTTCGCCGTAATGATCGCGGATCAGGTTGATGGAATCCTTGATGACCGCCATCATGCCCAGGCCCAGCAGGTCGACCTTGATGATGCCCATGTCGGCGCAATCGTCTTTGTCCCACTGCACCACCACGCGGCCGGGCATGGTCGCCGGCTCGAGCGGCACGACGGAATCGAGCTGCCCCTGGCAGATCACCATGCCGCCCGAATGCTGCCCCAGATGCCGCGGCAGGTCCTGTACCGCCAGATACAGCTCGAAAAATTTACGGATGCGCGGATTGGTAATGTCCAGGCCGGCGTCGCGAAACTGGCGGTCGGGCGTATCTTTGGGATCTTTCCACTCCCAGGTGCGCACCAGGCTCGAAAGCCGGTCGAGCGTGGCGACTTCGAATCCAAGCGCCTTGCCCACTTCGCGCGCAGCGGATCGTCCGCGATACGTGATGACGTTGGCGGTCATGGCTGCGCCCAGTTTTCCGTAGCGCTCGTAGACATACTGGATGACGCGCTCGCGCTCATCGCCTGACGGAAGATCGATATCGATGTCCGGCCACTCGCCGCGTTCTTCGGACAGAAATCGCTCGAACAGCAGCTCCATGCGGACCGGATCGACGGCCGTGATACCCAGCGAATAACAGACGGCGCTGTTTGCCGCAGAGCCTCGCCCCTGCGCCAGAATGCCGTGTTTTCGGCAAAACTCGACCAGATCCCAGACGATCAGAAAATAGCCGGGGAGCTTTAGCTTTTCGATCATCGCCAGTTCGTGCTCGATCTGCTGACGTGCCTTTTCGCTATACGGGATATAGCGGCGCCGCGCGCCTTCATCGGTCCGCTGGCGCAGGTACGACATCATGGATTCGCCCGCGGGCACGGGGTATTGCGGAAATTCATAGCCCAGGTCGGCGAGCGTGAATTGCAGGCGCGCCGAGATTTCGCGCGTGTTGGCGATGGCTTCCGGCAGATCGGCGAACAGCCGCGCCATTTCCGCTGCGGGTTTCAGATGCCGCTCGTTGTTCAGCGCGAGCAGGCGCCCGGCCGCAGCCAGCGTTACATGATTGCGAATGCAGGTGAGCACGTCGAATGCCTCGCGCTGCGCCGGTGTCTCATGGCAGACTCCGTTGGTCGCGACCAGCGGAATGCGCATCCGCCGCGCCGCCGCCATCAGCGCCTGGTTGTGCGCTTCTTCCTCGCGGTTGAGATGCCGCTGCACTTCGGCGAAAACATTCGGGCGTCCAAACGTTTGGATGGCGCGATCGAGCGTTTCGGGCGCCGGCGCCAGACAAATCAGCCCCTTCGCAAACTCCGCCAGTTCTTCCGGCGTGGCCGCGCCCTCGCCTTTTTTGGCGCGCAGCTTCATGCGTGTGACCAGGCGGCAGAGATTCTGATAGCCGGTGCGATTTTCCACCAGCAGCGGATATTGGAATCCGTCGGTGCAGGTGATCTCCGCGCCGATGTGCGCGCGAATGCCGGCTTTTTTGGCCGCGAGATGGAAGCGCGGCGCGCCATAAACGCCATCGCGATCGACCAGCGCCATCGCCGGATAGCCGAAGTTCGCCGCCGTCTGCGCCATCGCTTCAGGCAAAGACGCCCCTTGCAGGAAACTGAATGCCGAGCGCGCGTGCAGCTCGATATATGTTTCAGTCATAGCTTCCCTCGATGAACCAGCGCCCGGTGTTCGCGTCGCAATAGATGCGGTAGAGCGCGCCGTCGCTCAGGGCGACGTCCCACTCATCGCGCGCCCAGGCGGCTGTCCACCAGTCGCCCGAAGTGCGCCACGGCCCCGCCTGCCGCACGATTTTTCCGCGAATACCCGGCGCCGAGACAAAACTGCCCTGCACTTTGGCTGCGAGCGGCGGGCGAAAGACGCGAAAAGCAAGCTGTGTAGGACAGGTATTCCTGCCTGTCTTCTGCTGCTTCATTCCAAACTGCCGCATGCGGAACGCTCCCGGCCGGTGCGTGTCCGCCAATTCCGGCGAGCCGACATTTCCATCGCCCACCACCGCCGCGATGCGCGCCAGCGTCAGCTCCAGTTTTTCCGGCTCGGGCGCAAGCGGAATGAATAATCCGTTCTGCGTGACGCGCGGCTTTGCCGGCTCCGCCGCCAGCGTGACCCGCACGATCGGCGCCGCGGGCGGATATTTTTCCAGATCCAGCTCCAGCAATTTCAAAAACACGCGCGTGCTGCGCATGGGAACGGGCAGCCGGATGGCGCGCGCATGCTCGCCGGCATTTTCCAATTGCAAACGGAGACGCAGCTCGATAGCGGCTAGCGCACGCTCTTCGAGGCGTGCGCAAACATCCCCCAGCAATCGCCCCAGCACGAACAGCAGTGGCTCGAGCAGGTCCACCGGGTATTCGAGCTCCATGGCTTCTTCAAAATGCTGCTGTGCTTCCATCGGCCTGAGCGGACGGCTGCTTTCTCCACGCGCCAGTCTTTGCAAGCGCACGCCTTCTTCGCCCAGCCGTGCTGCAACCCCGAGATCCGGCAGCGCGTCAAGATCGCGGAACGTGCGGATGCCCCAGCGCGCCAGCGTTTCCGCAATTTCCTCCGCGGGTGAGAGCAGGCTGAGCGGCAGGCTGGCCAGAAACTTGGCTTCGTCGCCTTCGGGCACGATGCTGATGCCCTGAAATCCGCGCGCCGCGTGAATAGCCGCATCGGGATTGGCCGCGATGGCGATATTTACCGGGAATTTCGCGCGCCGGGCTATGGCATTTGCGATGTCATGGACCGATCCAAACAGGCCGCCGAGGCCGTCGATGTCCAGGATCACCGTATCGACGCTGGTTTGTTCGACTTGCGGCGAAAAATCCTGCGCGCAGGCGAGCAGCCGCGCGCCGGCGCCGGAAGCATGCAGGCACGCGAACATGGCTTCTCACCTTATCGCGCGCGCGTCGATCGTCGCGCTCGCCGGGCGCAACGGCTTGCGCCGTTCGGCCGCGAATGTCATGCCGCGCAAAATCTCCGAGCAGCCGGACGCGCCCGACCACAGCACCCGCCCGCGCGCGCATTCCAGAGCCAGAGTGGCGCAGGCGCGGGCCAGTGGCGTACGCTCCACCACCACCAGCGCCGTCGGCGTATTCTCCACCGCGCGCCGCAAACGGTACCAGGAAGCCAGCGAAATGCGCCGCGCAGTTTCGGGCGCGATATCGCCCAGGTCCATGGCTACGACACCAAATCCGCCGGCTTGCAGCAGCAGGTCGGTTGCTTTGAGCGCGTGCTCGGCGTTGCCGCCCGCGCGAATCCAAAGCAACCGCTCAAGCGCCACGCCGGCTGCCGCGGCCGATGTGGGATCGAAAGCGTCGCTGGCGTCCACTACCGCGCAGAATTCTTCGCGCACCGTTGCCTGCGCCATCAGCGCCAAAAGAAGGCTGGTGCGGCCCGAGGAAGCCGGCCCAAAAATGTCGGTCACTGCACCGCGCGGAATGCCGCCGAACTCGACATCGAAATCAGAGATGCCGGATGGCAGAAGTTCAGGATCATGCCTGGCATGTAGCTTTAAATCAATGCTTTGTAAGAGAGCGGCGGCCATTGGCTTCGTTTCTAAGTTCGCTTTTTGTTCGCCGCACTCTAATTTGGCAGAAATCGTCAGTGGAGTCAAATGTAATACATTTTTAAAATGTTATACTTTTCTTGTATGGTAGAACTCAAGGAGACACGTGCTACCGAAAAGGGGCAGATCGTTATCCCCGCCGCGCTGCGCAAAAAGTTTGGCATCAAGAAGGGGACGCGCATCCAGGTGTATGAGAAAGACGATCACATCATTCTGGATCCGCTGACCCCGCAACTTATTCGCCAAAAGATTGAGAAGCTTTATGGCTCGGCCAAGGGAGGTCCCTCGCTGACCAAAGAACTCGAATCCGACCGGGCACACGAGAAAGAAAAAGAGGAACGCGAGATTGAAAAATGGTCTCGTCTTCGATAGCTGGGCGATCCTTGCCTATGTTCAGGCTGAACCGGCGGGTGCGCGCGTCAGAGCATTGCTGATTGAATCCACCGAGGTCAGGCGTTCTCTCTGGATGACCAGCATCAATATGGGTGAAGTCTGGTATATGCTCGCCCGAAGAAATTCCGGCTCTTACGCCAGCCAGCAACTCGCGGAGTTGAGTCAGATCGGCATCGAGCGCGTCGATATCGACTGGCACACGGTTCTCGAAGCCGCCAATTACAAATCCCGCCAGAAGATTTCTTACGCCGCCGCTTTCGCCGCCGCCCTGGCCAAACAGCGACAGGCCGAACTGGTCACGGGCGACCGCGAATTCCGGGCGCTCGAATCCGAGATCCAGATTCACTGGCTCTAGCCGAGCGCCCGCGCCACATCACTCGACAAGAGCATTGAAAAACAGTTTGAACGCCTGGTAACTCTGACCGCGATATTGCGGGCGCATGCCGAACAGGATCACGTGCCCGGCGCCGAGGCGCGCGTCTACCAGCGCCGCGCGGCCCGCCAGCAGCTTTTCGCCCAGTAGCCATCCGGAGGCGAGGACTTGCGCGTCGGGATAGCGCGCGACAGCGCCTTCGCCGGCTTCCCACGCGGGGCTATGCTCGCTCCAGACGGCAATCTCGCGCGGCAGGCCGAGCGTGAGCGGGCCGGATTCCAGCGTGACGTTCAGGAGCGATCCCGGCGCGTAGAAATCGCTATTGGCGACGCCTTCCATCACATTTTTCGCCTTGACGCCGAGAGTTTGCGTTGCGTACGCGGAGGCGCGGTTAAGAAAAACCAGCGAGCCGCCGCGCGAGGCAAAGTCGCGCAGGGACGCGGCGCCGGCATCGCCAAGGCCTCCGATGAATTCCGGCGGCATGGCGCCCTTGCTGTAGCCGTTGGCAATTTCCTGGACCGGCTGATCGGGAAACACGAGGACGTCGAACCGTTGCCGCAGATCTCCGGATTGCATGTCCTCGTTGCCGGCGCTTGAGTACTCGAACCCGAATTGCTCCAGCAGCCAGCGCGTCCAGCCTTCGTCGATGTTGGGAATGAAACTTTTGTAGAGGCCGATGCGCGGCCGGCGAAGCTGCTTCCACGCGGGACTATTCCGCGACGCTGCAAAATCACCGCTCGCGGGATCGCGCCACACCGCGCCGCCGGATTTCCAGACGCGATTGATCGTCCGCCAAGCATCAGTATCCGAGGCAGAAAAACTCTCTGGATGCGCGCCGCCGGGGAAGCGATCGCGCTCGACCGCGCCGGCCCACGGTTTTTCGAGTGCTTCCACATCTACGCCCATCAGCAACGGCAGCGTGTGCGCCGTGACGTCGTACGGCCGGACCGGCGGCCCGCCCGGATACAGCCGCATGTCGGGATAATTCTGCCGTTCGAGCAGTGCCTTGGCGAAACTGCTGTACGGCTGCGCCATGGAGATCACGTGGCTGCCGTCTGCTGCGCGCCCGATTTCGACGCCGCCGAATTCCAGCGTCTCAAGTAGCTTTCTCGCCGCGCCCGGATCGCGTTGCGTGGCCGGAATCAGAAAAGCCGCCGGCTCGGTCCGCGCGATGGCGCGCCGGCTCACGCGGTAGAAATTACGCAGCAACTCCTCGCGATGGATCGCCGCCTGGTAGAGGCACGATTCGAACGCGATCAGCTGATACTCGATGATGTCGCGCAAATGCCACTCGCCGCCATCCCAGGGCTCAAGATGATTCCAGCTCCGTTGCTGCGCGTCGTAGCCCAGCGCGTTGCGGTCAAGCTGCTCGCGCCGGATCGTCACTGGCGTCGCGAGCCGCGCGCTGGCCGATTCGGTGAGGATGCGCAACCCGCCGTGAAACGCCTGATAGTGCCGCGCGGGCGACCAGAAATCGTAGGCGGCATGAATTGCCACGCCCTGTTTCCCGGCGGCGGTCAGATCCGCGGCCATCGACGTCCCGATCATGTTCATTTCCTGCGCGAGAATGGCGTCGACGTTCGGCTCGATGGGATCGAGCCACGGCGGCACGAAGATCCGCGAGGCGTACTGCCCCTGCTGGTGCACGTCGTAAACGATCTGCGGATGCCAGGCGTTGTGCAGTTTCGCGACTGTGAGCCGCGTTTCCGTCTGCGTGAACATATACCAGTCGCGGTTGTTGTCGTGGCCCACGTAACGCTGATAGAGTTCCGGCGGCGACGTGCCTTCGAACGGCGTGCCCAATGTGCGCCGGTACCAGCGCGTCACGATATCGACACCATCGGGATTGAGCGACGGGACCAGCAGCAGAATCGTATTTTGCAGGATGGCGCGGAAGCGCGAATTATCTTCGGTCAGCAATCTATAGGCGAACTCGACCGCGGTGTGCGTGGAAGCGACTTCGGTTGAGTGGATGGAGCACGTAAGCAGCACCACCGTCTTACCACGCGCGATGAGGTTTTCGGCCTCCGCTTCGGTGGTGATGCGTGGGTCGGCCAGGCGCCGCTGGATTTCGCGATAGCGATCGAGATCGCGCAGCGCTTCCGGCGCCGCAATGGTGGCCGCGATGAACGGCCGCCCCCCGATCGACTTGCCGAGTTCTTCGACGCGGATTTTGTCGCTGGATTTTTCGAGCGCCTGGAAGTAGGAGACGACCTTTTCCCAATCCAGCAGCTCACGATCGACGCCGATCTGGTGGCCGAAATGGCTGGCCGGCGTGGGGACAGCTGCGTGCAGCGCGCACGCGAGCAGTACGCAGCCCAGGGCCGCACCGGGTGCAGCCGGAAATTTTACGCGCACGCCCGGTTCAGCTCGGTCCACAGCGCGCGGTAATTCCGCAGGAAGCGCTCCGGCTCTTTGCTCTCCGGATCCACCTCGGCCAATGTGTAGCGCTCATAGCCGGAATCGTTCAGCAGCTTGAACAACTCGCGCCACGGATAATTGTTGCTGAGGTCGTTGATGTGCGCGTTGCGAATCCACGGCTTCAGCATCGCGAAACTCGCCTTGACCGAGCCATCCACCACATCGGTCGGATTCGAGTTCCAGCACAGCCCCACATTGTCGTGTTTGGTGGCTTTCATGATGGCTGCAGAAACCGGCGGGTTCTGCGTGGTGTGGCCATGCACCTCCATCCAGATTTCAACGCCATGGCCCTGCCCGTAATCGCCCAATTCGCGCAGGCACTCCGCAATGCGCGGGACCGTGCTATCGACCGTTTCACCGCGCGCGATGCCGTTCGGCCGTACCTTCACGCCCCACGCGCCGGTGTCGTGCGCGAGATCCACCCACTCCTTGCCGATCTCGATTTGTTTGCGCCGCACCGTGGCATCGGGCGATTCGAACTCGCACGTCGAGCCGTAACTCAGCAGGCGCACTTTACTCCGCTGGAAGCGTGCCGTGATTTCCTTGCGCTGGTCGCTCGTCAGTGTCCGCTCGACGCCGTGCTTGTGCTCCGTGCGCAACTCGACCGCTTCAAAACCCGCCTCTTCGAGCTTGCGGATGATGGTTTCGAGGTCCCAGTCTTTCAGGAGATTGTACGTGACGCAGCCAAGATGCAGCATGGTTCAC
>DATLVQ010000137.1:0-4963 GCA_035577325.1 Bryobacteraceae bacterium
TGCTTTTTCCACCAGCGCCGTGAACTGCCTCGAGTCCAGTTCTTTGCCCGCCGGATCGAGGAAAATCTTGCGCGCCGAGGGATGGCGGGCCCAGGGGTCGAAGCGATCGGGCCGGATTTCGCGCATCTCGCAGGAGGCGTAATGCGAAGAGCGCTTCAGAAAATCCGCCGCCATGCGGTTGGCCTCGGTGTCCCGCGGCTTGCCGACGTAGTAAAGGAACAGCTTCACGCGGCCGGGATGTCGATACTCTTGGCATTGCGCCAGAGGCGCTCGAGGTCATAGTAATCGCGGGCGCGCGGCGAGAAGATGTGGACCAGGAAGTCGCCGTAATCCACCAGCACCCATTCGGCCTCGCGGTAGCCTTCGACGCTGATCGGAAGGTCGCCGCGGTCCTTGAGCTGTAAGCCGATCTCATCGCTGATGGCCTGGATCTGGCGCGAATTGGCGCCCGTGCACACCACGAAGTAATCGGTGAACGATGTAATTCCGGTAAGATCCAGGACTTTGATGTCGGTCGCTTTTTTGGACTCGGCCGCACGGACAGCCGCCAGCCACATTGGAACTTCGGTTTGGATAAGGTCTGCTCGGGTCAGAAGTACTCCCTGAAGTTATCGTACTATAATCGGGCAAATGCGTTCGAGACCAGCGCCGATTGGCGCGCTGTGCGCTCTCGTTCTTTGTGCGCAAACATCCCAAGATCCCGAAGTGGCCCGCGCGCAGGCGGAGCTCGCGCACACACGCTACCTGGTAGAAGCGGGCGTTACCGCGCCGGTCGAACTGGAGAAAGCGCGGGAAGCCGTGTCCGACGCCGAAGAACACGCATCGTTGCGGCGCATTCTTTATGGCCATGACGTAACCGAAGCGGACGCCGAGCAAATGCTGGTAATCGCGGCGCGGCGGCTGGAGCGGCGGCAGCAGGCAGTAGCGAGAGGCCGCGAGCATGTCGATCAAGGCGTGGCGTCGCCGCTGAGCCTCACGCCTCTGATCGAGCAAGAGGACAGCGCGCGCAAAGAGCGGGATTTCGCGGTGACGCGGGCCAAGGTGATCCACGAAATGGCGGAGATGGCGCGCGAGGAAGCCGAACTACAAGCCAAGCTCGAAAGTGCCCCGACCGAAGGGCATTCGCTCGCGGAGCGCTACGACGGCCACGGCAGTTTCACAACGCGCGATTTCGAAAAAATCACCCGCGCCTTCGAGCGCGAGTTTTCGAAGAACCTGCCGGTGAGCGCCGATGGCGAGACCGCGCTACACCGCGCACTGGGCTTTGATCATCGCGGCCGCGTGGACGTGGCGATCAATCCAGACCAGCCCGAAGGCGTGTGGCTGCGCCACTTCCTCACGGCCAATCACATTCCGTACTTCGCGTTCCGCGGCGCCATGCGCGGAAAAGCGACGGGCCCGCACATTCACATCGGGCCCATGAGCGGACATCTGGCGCAAGGTGGATAAGGCGCCCGGCTTGCCGCCTTACTCCAAGTCGAAATCCACCAGACGCGCCGACGAGGCATTTCCGGTCGAGTCCACCGCCTTCACTTCCGCCCGATACGCACCCGGCGTCAGCGCGCTGATTGGCAGCTTTAGGCCTATGGGGATCACGGGATTACCCGCGCGAATCAGGGCGGCCACGTTCATCAGGCCGGAGTCCTGCTTTGCCTCGCCTGTCTTGCGGTCCAGAATGCGCAACTGTATGCCAACTATGGGGGGATGCTCGCCTATGAGAAGCGGCTCGTAGATTTCCGTGTAAACGAGGGCCGGGTCGGTCTTCGCGAAGTGGTTCGTGCCGGCAGGTGTGATCTGCCGCCCCTGCACCACCAGCGGTTTCCGGCCCTCGAGCAGTTCGGCGTCGAGTCCCGATCCACTATCGGCGGCGGCATGGGTCTCTTTGCTCAGCGCGATGCCGCTCAGCGCCAATTTCTTGCCATCGAACGGATCGATCTCGAGCGGCGCTTCAAGCTTGCCGAAAGTTTCGCCGCCCGCGCTGAAAGCGACCTTGAGATTGTATTTGCCAGGGGCCGCCTCGAACTGGTTCTCGTAGTGCATCGGCTGCTCCTTGAACGCTTCCAGTTCCTTCTTGTTGTCCAGATCGACCTTCACGGTATCGCTGAACTTGGCTCCCACCGTGCCGTCCGCGCGGTAAGCCACGCCCAGGATATTCACTTCCGAATGAAACTTCTTCTTCGCTTTTTCGAAAGTGATGGCGTCCGCCGGAATTTCCATGGCCATGTTCACGCGCGCCGTGTTGGGCGACGTGTAGAAGAACGGCGTCTGCATGGATGCCTTCACACTTCCCGCGGCGGTACCGGCCACTTTATTTTCCAGATCTTTTTCCACGGAATTGCCGGCCAGGTAATCCACGGGTTTGATATTGCAGTATCCGCTGCGCGCGCGCACCGTGGTTCCGCCACGATCCACTTTCACGCGGATCGTGTGGCAGCTTCCTTCGGGCGCGTCACCGGGCGAATAGCCGAGAACGTAGTATTCATTCTGCTCTTTGCCGATCTTCTCCAACCCGCCGGCCAGATCATTGGTGTTGACGATGACGAAACCGCCGGTACCTTCGGCCAGAGCATAGAGGACTTCCTGATTCGTAGTTGCGCTCTGCGGAAAATTCGGAATGAGCAGGCGCGATTGATTGTACGGGTTGTTCACGTAGGGCTGTCCGGGCATGGTGCCGCCCGAGCCGGTGCGTCCACCCGGGTTGCCGCCCGTGTTGCCTCCACGACCGCCGCCGGTATTTCCGCCGCCGGTTTTCCCGCCGCCGGTATTTCCGCCTTTGCCGCCACCCGTTCCGCCGGTGCCACCAATACCGCCCTTGCCGCCTCCGCCGGTCGTTCCACCGCCGGTTGCTCCGCCACCACCTGCGCGGCCACCACCACCGCCCGCACCGCCGCCTGCTGCACCGCCCCCGCCACCGCCGGCATGCTGCGGAAGAAACGCGTTGCCGAATGAAGTGGACGCGCCAGCAGCCCCGAAGCCGAACGCGGCGCGCAGCAGCCGAGGTTGCGGAATTGCCGAGGGCGAAATCATCGCCGCCGGCCCTGCGATCCCGCCGCCCGCCACCAGACCTCTCACGTCAATCGGGTACACCGCCACATTCGCCTTGTTGCACGCGTCGATCACCGCCGTCAGTTCCGACCGCACTTCTTCCGTGAACGCAAAACCCGAAGTGAGGAAGATCAAAGTCTTGCGCCCCGGCACCGGCGCGAGATTCTTGGCCATCGTCCGTAACGCCAGCATCACGCTGCGCGCGCCGAAGTCCCCTTCTGCGTTGCTCAAGGTCGGCGAGCCCACGGAAGCCACATCAACCGTGACGGGCTGCGCATTGGGCGACACCGCCGACGTCTTCACGCCTGCCACCACCTGCTTCAATCGTTCGGCATCGGCCGTGAAATTCTGGGCAATGCGCACGCTGCCGCCAAAGTTCACGATGGCGATCAGGCGGTTGGGGCCCGCATTGCCGTCGATAAACTTCGCCGCCGCGCGCCGCGCCTGTATCTGGTCGCCGGGCTCCATCGTCGAGTTGTCGAAGAACAGCACCAGGTAATGCTTCTGGGAGTTGGATGGAGAGTTGGGATCGGCCTCGAAGGAAAAGCTCCTGAGGGTGACTTCCTTGTTGTCTTCCCAGACCTTGAAGTCTTTCAACGTCAGATCGTGTACGTAGTTTCCCTTTTTGTCGGCTACCACGGTGTCGACCAGCACCAGTTTGGTTTCAGTCCGGATGACCGCCGGGGTCCCGGCCGGGCCTTGTGCGTTGGACGCCGGGTCCTGCGCCAGCGCGCCGGACAGGCACAGAATTCCTACCAACGGCATCATGTGGCGAAGCTGCATACTACACCTCCCATTACGGAATTTCGACAGCGCCATTCTCCGCTGACATCAATTGTCCTTCTGCATCCCGCACAACCAGGCGAACCAGGTAACTTCCAGGCTTCACGTCGAAGCTGGTTCTGACCGTGATACCGGAGCCGCCTCTTTTTTCCAGCGTTTCATCCTTCAATCGCATCTCTAGCTTCTTTTCAATCGCCGTGACGTAATTTCCATTGCGGTCGAACAGGCCCGAAACGATGGTCAGATCGTCCCGGTTGCGTCCGTCTGTCTTCCGAAAGTGGATGTGCCGGATGTCCAGGCGGACCAGCACCGTCACCTTGGCGCTGTCCTCGCTGGCCTTGAAAAATTGCGTATGCAATTCGATCGGTATATCGTGCATCGCTTCCCGGGAGAACAACGCATCCTGGATTTCCTGTTTCGCCGTTTCCGCCGGATCGTCCAGGCGCTTGGGAGCGTAATAACCGCGGCGCGCTTGCAGCGTAGTCTTGCTCGGCTCCTTCAGCGTCACTTTCAATTTGTGGAAATTGCCGTCCAGCTTGAGATTCTGCGGCGAGAACCCGAGCATGTAAAGATACTCCGGCCGGGCGTCCACGCGCCTGAAGCCTTCATCCAGATCGTTATTGTTGTGAAAGAAGTTTCCGCCAGTGCCCTCGGCAAGTTCTGCCAGGACGTCGCTCTGCTGAAAGGCCTCCTGGCTCTGGAATGTTGACTTCAATGTCTCGGCCTGGAGACTCACGCCGGATGCCTGGCTGGCGTCACCACCAGGAACGAGCGCGTAGAGGCCGCGTGCATCGAGCGCGCTGATCATCACGTTGCCGCGGTTGGCGCGATCGATGATTTCCGTTTTATCCTGCACCAGATCGAAAGGCGCAATAAATCCGGGAGAGACCAGGATAAGGTTGCGCTTGCCCGGCATGGCGGAGAGCCGGCGAACCGATTCCTTTATGACGATCAGGGAAACGCGCGTCTCATGTTCACCGGTGCTCAACTGTCCCTGTGCGGCACTGCGTACCATCTGCTCGGCCGCCTGCGGAGGCGTATTCGGCATGCAGGCCTGTACCTCTAAAACCCCGGCCTGCAACGCCTGCGCATCGCTCTTGTTCACGATCAAATCCGCCATGTAGTAACTGACGTC
>DATLVQ010000138.1:0-2587 GCA_035577325.1 Bryobacteraceae bacterium
GCGGGGAAGGGATATGAAATTGGCAATCACTCCACTTCCCACCCGTGCACTGGAAACTTCACCTGGTCTCGCGATCATGCGCTCGAAAACTACACGCTAGCCATGATGGAGCAGGAAATGGATGGCGCGAACGCCGATACCGAACGCCTGCTCGGCGTGAAGCCCACGACCTTTGCCTATCCGTGCGGGGAGAAATTTATTGGCAGGGGTGCGGCGACCGTCAGCTACGTTCCGCTCGTCGCCAAGCGGTTTCTCGCCGGTCGCGGCTTTCGCGACGAAGCGGCGAACGATCCCCTCTTCTGCGACTTCGCGCAACTGCTCGGCGTGGACTCCGACGGAATGACCTTCGAGGAGATGAAGCAGGCTGTTCTCACCGCCGCAAAGACCGGAGGCTGGCTCGTGCTCGCCGGCCACGAGATCGGCAAGGCTGGGAACCAGACCACCGAAGCCGCTGTGCTGGAACAATTCCTGAAGTACACCAAGGACCCGGCCAACGGTATTTGGCTGGACACCGTGGACACGATCGGCCGGTACATTCAAGCACAGCGTGCCCGCAGGTAGGCGTTGCGCAATGCGCAGATTTACGAGTACGCGGATCGCCACTTGGGCTATCGCAGGAATCTTAATGAATACCGCTCTGCGAGGGCATGGAAACCGGGGCATTCATTTTAAGTTCTATCATGTACTTGAACCAGAAGGAATACGATTGTGGCATGTACACTGCTGGGCGGTGTAATCTCGTTTCGTGACTCTGGTGGCGCCGACAAGAACACATTCATGGCCTTCATATTCGATAGGCTCTCGCAGGCTTTCGCACCGAGCGCCTGAGGTCTTGTTGTCCCGGTAACCTCAATGTAGTCCTACAAATACTTCTCGCCAAAGTGAGGCGTTTGACGTAGCGGTGAACGATGCGGCTCACCAATTGATAAGCGACTTGATCGTTCATTTTGGATAGCCCACAGTACCAAATCGACCGGCCATGCGCGGGCGCATGTTATCCTAAAAGCTGCTAGCACCGCGCCTGCGAGGATCAAAACACTTTGAAAGTTGGGTTCGTTAGCTTGGGCTGTCCCAAGAACCTTGTGGACAGCGAAGTCATGATGGGGCAGCTCGCCGCGCACGGGCATGAGCTCACGCCACGTCCCGACCAGGCGGACGTCATCGTCGTCAACACCTGCAGCTTCATCGATCCGGCCAAGAAAGAGTCGGTCGACACGATTCTCGAAATGGCAGAGTACAAGAAGATCGGCCGCGCCAAGAAGTTAATCGTGGCGGGATGCCTGGTGGAGCGTTACCGCGATCAGATCCGGCGCGAGATGCCGGAAGTAGACGCCGTCATCGGCACCAACGCGATCGAGCAGATCGTGCCGCTCTGCGAGGGGATGGAAACCGCGGCGAATCCATTTGAGCCCTACCTCTATCACGACCTCACACCGCGCGTGCTAGCTACGCCCCGGCATTTCGCGTACATGAAAATCGCCGAGGGTTGCGACCACCCTTGCACCTTCTGCGTGATTCCGCAATATCGCGGTAAATTCCGCAGCCGGCGCTTTGAATCCGTCATCGCCGAAGCCACGCGCTTGTTCGGACAAGGTGTGCGCGAGATCAATCTGATCGGGCAGGATACAACCTGTTATGGCGAGGATCTCGGCTTGCGCGACGGTTTGGCCATGCTGCTCGCGCGCCTGGCGGAAATCGAAACGCACCATGAAACGTGGATCCGCTTCCTCTACGCTTATCCGAATAAAGTGACGCAGAAACTGCTGGACACCATCGCCAGGCACGCTGCGCTCGTAAAATACATCGACATGCCGCTGCAGCATGCCAGCGCGCGCGTACTCAAGCGCATGAAGCGCGGTGCATCCGGCGAAATTTTTCTGAAGCTGATCGAACGCATTCGGCGCACGATTCCCGGCGTGGCCATTCGCACCAGCATGATCGTCGGCTTTCCTGGTGAGACGGCGCGCGATTTCGAAGAGTTATGCCAGTTCGTGGAGGCGGCGCGGTTCGACCGCCTGGGTGTTTTCTCTTATTCCGACGAAGACACCAGCGCCAGCTATCATCTGGACGGAAAGGTTGACGCGCGCACCATCTACAATCGCAAGCGGCGCCTGATGGCCCTGCAGCGCAAGATCGCGCAGGCTCGCAACCGCCAGCTCATCGGGAACGAAACATCGATTCTGGTGGAAGGCCTGTCGAAGGAAACCGATCTGCTGTGGGAGGGACGCATGCCCACGCAGGCCCCAGAGATCGATGGCGTCACGCTGATCAACGATTTCGCAGGCGCTGAGCCGCGGCCGGGCGAGATGCGCCGCCTGCGCATCACGGAAGCCCACGATTACGACGTGGTCGGCACTCTGCTGGCTTGCGAAACAGAAAACGCACCGGCCGGCATGCCATTCCCACTGGTGCAGCTCAAGCCGGCCCACAATCGCCACATCCCAATCCCGGCTTTATGAATTGCCCGATTTGCCGAAAAAAAATTACCAGGGAGAATCCCGAGTACCCGTTTTGCAGCGAACGGTGCCGTACCATCGATTTGGGGAATTGGGCCTCCGGAAAATACGTGATCTCCACTCCGTTCAGC
>DATLVQ010000139.1:0-3615 GCA_035577325.1 Bryobacteraceae bacterium
CCAACACGCGGAATCTGTCTTGCCAGCGGAACAATCGCATTGTCGTAGAACGTCAAGAACCATTCTCCGGGAATGGGAGCGGGGCCACCTTTGCTCATGATCATTCCCGAAGTGCCGCGCCACAAGAAAGAGGCGTCGTCATCCGTCCGAAGGGCGAACTGTTGAAACACATTGTTGGGCGTCTGGGGTTGCAGATTCACAGCCCACGGGGGAGCCGTCGCGAGAGTGCCGTTGACGAACTCGAAAAAGTATTCGTACTCTTCAAACCAGATCGCCGGATGCCATGGCTTGCAGAATCGCCGCGACTGTGGGCGAAACTCCGGGATGTCGCCTTGTTTCGTGTCGCACTTGACGCGCTTCCAGCCTTTGAATCCGACGATCACAACGGCGGTTTCGGTTGCGCTTTGGTTCCAAATGTCGACGTAGGGTTGAGAGCCTTTGCGGAACGGGAGAACGGCGGGGCCTACCGGCCCGTTGATGTCGTTCAGCGTTACCCAGTCCGACGTGATAAATTGCCCGTCACCGTCGACCAGGCGGAACTTGAGGTCTTGCGGGTTGAGCGTGCCCGTGGTGCCTACGATGGGTTGTGCGAAGATTTCACGCGCCAGATAATCCGCGTCATTGTCGACTTGAAGTTGATTTTTTAGCGACTGGATTCCCGGAGCGATGGTTACCGTGATTGGGTCGAAGTCGAACTCTACATCACACCAGCCGGGGAGCTGGGGCGTGAAGCCTGCCCACTTGGGGGCGTACATGTTTCCTGACCAGGGGTTGACGGATAAGCCGTTGGGGGTCATTTTGTTTTGGCCTCGGTCAGCATCCCGGCTTGGGCCACCTTGTAACGCTCGACAGCCGCCTTGAACTCTTCAAACACAGAACGCTTCCCGCCATCATGGGTGCAGCAACTGAGCCCGACGACGAGAGCGAAGAACAACCACGTTGGAGAAAGGCGCGTCATTGGGGGATTAGTATGCACCCTTCAAAAAAGAGTTGGATGGTCGACTGCGCTTGCTGCGTTCCCACTTCGAGCCGCACGATTTCGCCCTTGGGAATAAACACCCCGCCTTTGGAGGGCGTCTTACCCTGCCCGCCCATCAGCAAACGCCCATTGCGGCCCGTGCCGCCCATATTCCATAAATCCACAGGGACTTGCGAGAGAAACCGGCCCGTGGGCCACTGGATACGGACATAGGTGTAAGGCAGCGAGACTATTGAACTGATCCCATGCACCAGAAAATCGTACGCGGGCGGAAAGCCTTGCTCCAGTCCGGGAACCGCGAGATACGCGCCCGTTCCGTTGACGATGGTGTACTGAAAGACCGGAGTGCAAGGAAGCTGCAAGAACTTTCCGGCATCGCATTCGTAGGGAGTGCAGGCCCGGAGCTTCGCCGCTGTTAGTTTGCCGTCGTTCATTGGATCGCCGGAGCCGCCTTTTTCTTTGCCACACGAACAGGCGCAAACCGCCGCCGCAATCGCCGATAGGCCCGGAATGGTTCGTAGTTGCGCTCTGCCTGATCTGCCGCTTCGAGCGCTGGGAGTAAATCGCGCTCCACTCGATCCAGCACGCGCCGGATTCGCTTGGTGGGTTCGCAGCAATCGCGATCCTGAAGAACTTTTGCAATCCCGTGCGTCAGAATATCAACCCACACTTCAGCGCGGTCTCGTTCTTCCCGTGCCGCAGCTTCCTTTTCGTCATCCCGCCGCTTCATAACGGATCCCTCCCGCCTTGATCAACCGCTTTTCACATTCCCAGTCCTCGATACCGAGAGTGACCAGGTACGCGGGCTTATCGGTCTGCCCCGCCGCGTCGGATATTTCGCGGTCGCATCGCTCTACTTCACGGTTATCGCCCACGCGTCCATATCGCGGAAACGTGAAACACCTTGGGCAAACAGTGTGCGTGTGAAGCGAATATTCTTCACCACATCTGCAAACCACGTCTAAAGCGCTTGCGCAGTGTGTTGCGCGACTGGTTTTATCGTTCATTTTCGATTAGCCCAGACGAGTATACCAGCCGCCGCGACAACCGCAAGCAGGCCCCCAACTCCCGACAACGGGTTGGAATCCTGCCCCAGTCCCGAAAGGCCCGCACGCCACGCCGCGAGCCGCGCCCGTTCAGAGGCTACCGTTTCATGTGGCGCGGGAGTATTCATCACGACCGGAGCCGCCAGCGGAATCGGAGCCGGGGCGTTACACGGGCAGGGAGGAACCAGACCGCGAACTTCAACACCCGCCTCTGTGTAATTCGGGTATGCGGCAACCAGCGCTTTCCAGTTGCGTCGTGGAAGCCGGGGACGTGGCCACGGCCGGCCATCTCTTCGGATCGGGAAACCGTAAGACCCGGTGAGAATATCGACCGGGGTTAAAGCGTAGGGCACTCCCGGAGTCGGAAGTACGGAGAGCGGATCGTACCCAGAGCCAACCGGGAACGGAAAGGTGCCAGCGGGAATAGTGCCACCGTCGCCGGGGCTGTTTGGATCATAGAAGCCTTGACCCGCAAACGCCGGATCGGAGCAACAATCCGCGACCAGGCCGCCCATGACTCGATTTCCCCCGACAACGATATCATTGACTCGCGACTGTTCGGCCGTACGCCGCGCCAGCTCGTTCGCCACGTATGCCGGGGTACGCAAGCCTGAGTAGTCGTTTGTGAATGGCGTATAGCCCATGGTTTTTATTTTGGCCTCGTCGGATCATCCCGGCCCGGATTACATGTGAGCGCTCGACAGCCGATCAATCCGCCTTCGGAGGTAGACGAAGCAATCTTGGATGTCGAGCGCACCCAGCCACCATCGAAGCGCGAACGCCCGACGAGGCCAACCCAAAAACAAATTAAAGAGCGACGTGGAAAACGCAACCAACGATAACCACGCCGCCCCTGCCACCCGGAGACACAGACAAGAACCGGGCGACTATTGCTCTTAAGTCTACTGGACCGGCAAGTCAGAAATGCCGTCAAGCAGAATGCGCATGTACAGGCCCGCAGGACCCGTCATGGTCGGAGGCGCAACCGTTCCACCCGCGCCCAGGTTGTTCGACCCGTTGAAAAACAGGTTCAAGCTGAAGCGCGTATTCGGCGGAATGTACTTGGACCAGCTTCCGAACGACCGCTGGTAGACAGGAGCAGGCACGCCGTTGTTCACGATGTCCAACCCGCTGTTGGTGGTTGAGCCGGCGATTCCAGCCCCGGCCGGGAAGTCTCGGATGTAGCCTTCGTGGAAGATCTTGTCCGAGATTTTGAACTCAAGGAAGCAGGAATCCTCAACCAACTGGATATCGGCGAAGGTCATGCGCGGTGAGTACTGAATGCAGATCGAGCCGAGCAGCAGGCAACGAGGCGGGGGGAATTCGTTGGGCTTCTGCATGTTGGTTTGCAACTTCGTGTTGGCCGCGTTGCCGACCAGGAATTGATTCTGCTGCCCGATTGCGGTGGCGAAGCAGAAGTACACGGGTTGCAGAACTTGACTGCCGCCCGAAAGCGTCTGGACGGTATCCCAGTAGCGAGCCGGTTCGCGGTCGACCATGTCGGCTACGAACGCGTTGGTGTTGCGACCGATAATCTGGTTCGCCCCAACAGTGAAGCGCGTATTCGGAGGAGGTGCTGGTGTCATAGTG
>DATLVQ010000140.1:0-3866 GCA_035577325.1 Bryobacteraceae bacterium
AAAAGATTCCGATGAAGAAAAACTTGCCGGACCCAGCATCCGTAGTGTAAAACCAAGTTGTTCTGGGTGTTGTCCACTGGCCGGTTTTGAAGTGTCCACGACTGGCCGGTTTTCAGGTGTCCACCGAGGGAAACCATTCAACCCCAAGGGCGCGCCTCCGTCATTGCCGAAGATGTTCAAGGACCACCCGTCGGTATTCTCACCGAATCCGAATACTCGATGTTGGCCGAAGAGCTTGCAATACGAGCCAGTACTCAGGCACAAGGTACTAGCGGCGAGGGAGACAACAGATGTTCTCATCCTCGATTGGCCAGGCGACTCCGACGAAGGGTCCCTGTTTTCGCTTGGACGCGCCCTAGTACTAGCTGGCACTCGGCTCCTGGAACTAGACAGCAGGGAATTGGGTCTGGAGCTGAAGCCTCGCCGAAGTGGCGAGTTCAGCATTCTGCTCTACGATACCGTTCCTGGCGGAGCAGGACACTGCTTTGAATTGCTTGATTTGGAGCGTCGGTGGCTGGCGGAAGCCCGCAAGATCTTGCGGGGCTCCGCAGTGCACGATGCGGCTTGTCGTCGCGCCTGTCTGGAATGCCTGCTCGACTTTGGGGGCCAATTCCACGCGCACCGTCTTGATCGCAAGGGAGCGCTGGAACTACTTGACGCGGCGTTAGGCGATCCGGAAGAGAGTTAGTATCAAAAAACATCAAAGTCTGCTGGCGATTCCGAGGATCATTCGGAGCCAAGCGGCCGCATCCTCCTTTGTCCGCAGCTCACATCACCCCTCGTCAGGCTGCGCATCATACATGCGAACACATGCAACGCGCGCGGAACCCAATATTGACGATGCCATCAAGGAAATCGCGACGTTACTGTTAATCCGCCTTATCGGAAGTTATCCTTCCCTGACGAGGCCGACAAGAAGCGATCTTCAAAGCCGACGGCGAAGCAATACCCCGAAGGTGCCGCGAGAGCGCTCACGGGTGGCGCGCCGATCTTGCGCGCAGACCAACCGTCGCCTGCGCGGTATACTGCGACGCGAGAGGTTTGCATGGGTCAACGGAAAGCCGCCAGAACTCCGCCGGACATCAAGCGCTTAACGGGCGCGGACGTTGAGGCCACGCGCGCGTTCCTTCGCAAGCGATGCTTCGTGGAGGGGAAAGGCTTCTCGTCGCAGTATGCAGACCAAGGGAGGGTCAGCTGCACGACGACAGCGATCTGCGTGTACGCGTTGTCAGAGACGGGTCCGCTGACACAGCCTGATAAGAACGAGTTCCAGCGAATCCTGCTGGCATTTCGCCGAGATCATCCCGCGGACCAAGCCGGTGCCTTTCCAAGAACGACCGGAGAAACGCCTAGTGCGTGGACTACCGGTCAGGCAGCGCTCGCGCTCGCGAGTGTGGGCGCGCCATGGCGAGTGATTCAACCGTCCGTCGAGTGGCTTCTCCGAGCGCAAGCGGCAAACGGCGGCTGGAACTTTCCTGGCACCGATGCTGGCCATCAGCGGTTGATCTATACGTTCTACCCGACAATCGTCCTCGCGCGGTGCCGCCGGCGCCTTGGCGCTCGCGCCGACAGGGCCCTTGCTCGTGTGTCAGCGTACCTGAACTCGTGCGACGAACGCGATGTCGCATGGTGGTCGCCACTTCGGGAGCACCTGCGACGCGTCGTCGCAACCCCGGCGAGAGTTCCTCGCGTGGCCAGCCCATCGGCGTTCACGCCGTATTGGGAACACTTCGAAGACGAGTGGCCGACAACCCACGTTGACGAGGACTGGCTGCCTGAGCGCTTCAGTATGGCCCTGATGTGCGGGTCGAATTACTTGCACCTTCGGCGCATGGTTCGGCCCGATGATCCGCTCGCACTCCTGCACATCCGATATTTCGCAGATGAGCGGATCGGAAGCGGCTGGAACGACCAGCGCGAGGAGCAGCCGAAAACCTGGGCCACTGCACTCGGCGCGCTCACACTGCACCGGTGGGCCCGTGATCTTGCATGTGCCCGGGCGACCCTCAGGAGGTTGCCCACTCGGGCGGAGCTCGTCGCCAGATTGCGAAATGGGATCCAACCACTCCGAACGACGTCCCGCACGGCGCGCTCATTGGTGCGGCGGCTCGCAGAGTTGCGAGCAGGAGTGACGCACGCAACCAGGTACCAATATTGGTTGCGTGACGTGTTCACGTTTTTGTACGGCGAGGTCCTCAAGGAGCCGAAGGTCGAATCCAAAACGTTTTTTGGTACCCAACGGCGTGACGTCACCTTCAGGAACGCTGCCGAAAAAGGCCCTTGGTTCGACTGGAAAATTCGCCATGAGACCGATTCACTTCTGGTCGAGTGCAAGAATAAAGACAGGCTGACGTACGACGATCTTCGTCAGACGGCCTCTTACCTCGGAAAGCGCATGGGCCGTGTGGCGATCTTGGCATGTCGAAAGAACAGCGGCGACGATGTGTGGAAGATGCTGAACTGGTTCGTTAACAACGACGAAAAATACTTACTCATCGTGAACGACGAAAACCTAATTGATTGGATCCGGCTGAAGGATCGCGGCGAAGATCCGACGGATGCGATCGCCGACCTTTACCGATCGCTTCGGGAGGGAGCCCAGTGATACACGAGGCTCCGTGGCGAGCGCATTGAGCTCAACGTCTTTGCCGTCCCACTGCAGATGGAACATCCGCAAGAACTCCTCGATGACCGCAATTCGTCGTGCGGCCACGCGCCGGCCCGGTTCGGTATACATATCCCCGTGGAGTCGGAGAAGTTTGTCATGGAAGTGATGGATGGAAGAGATGCCGTAAGGCCCGTTTGCCCCCGCATTCGGCTCCGGCTCCCAAATAGGGCGGCCATGTGCACCCCCAAAGGCGAATGTCCGCGCGATGCCGATAGCGCCGACAGCATCCAAACGGTCGGCATCGGCAAATGCTTGATATTCCAACGTAGGACGTTTTGGATCCCCCGCGCGGCCGGGTAGCCAATGGTGTTGTTCAATGCATGAGGTCACTGCGAGAATCTTGCCCAACGGGAACGCACAGCTCGACAGAAGATCGGCTGCTAGGCTCGCCCCCCGCTCAGCGTGCTCGGCTCGGCCGGATACGTGACCGATGTCGTGCAACAGGGCAGCAGCATGTACCACTTCGGTGTCGGCTCCAATTATCTGTGCGATACGGATTGCCAAGTCCCGGACGCGGAAAGCATGCCAGAGATCGTGTCCCGAGGATTCGCCATTCAGGCATCGGCGTACTTCCTGCTCCAGAACAGGCATCCACTGGGCCTGTGGGCAGTCGGTTGTCATTGGGGCAATTATACCACCGCTACTCCGAACGTGAACCAGCTATATTATGACCAAAATATTCTTTATAATCAATAGAATATGCGCTAACAGTCGCGCAGTGGCACAATTGATATTGGGAGAATTATACCACTGCCAAGAGGCGATCAAAAAACCCTAGATGTCCCATTCCACACTTGGGTTTTAACGGTGGATGAGAAGAACCGTGTTCGCATCCCTCTCGAAATCCGTACCGTCGTTCCGTGGATCGAACAGGAGACCGAACAAATCGAATGCGTTGGAATGCCCGGGCCGTTCGGCGGTATCCAGATCGAGCCTCTCACAGACCACAGACGGAACGTGCTGCCCTTCACCGAGGTGATCAGGAACAGGAAGACGGTGCCTAGTGCATCGGAGTCCGGCCAGAAGTGGGTGGACGTAGCAAGACTTCTCGCCACGGCTTGGCCAGTTATAGTCAATATCGAAGCGAGCCGCATTAGCGTCACGTTGCCTGAGCCGCCGAGGCGTGCACAGCAAGTGCCTCCGTCTGGCGGCGTAGTCGTGGTTTTTGGTTTTGGCAACATCCTTGAGATCTGGGACG
>DATLVQ010000141.1:0-6054 GCA_035577325.1 Bryobacteraceae bacterium
AGGCCAAGCTCGAAGCCTATGAGTGCGGCATCAAGGCCGCGTCCGATTCGCGCGGCCGCTACACGGTGCGCTTCTATATCATCGCCATCCTGTTCGTGATCTTCGACGTGGAAACAATTTTCCTGTTTCCCTGGGCGGTCAAATACCGCACGCTTGGCTGGTTCGGTGTCGCAGAAGTGTTCGTCTTCCTCGTAATCCTGGTCGTGGGCTACATCTGGGCCTGGAAAAAGGGCGCGCTCGAGTGGGTGTGAGAGCGGGTGCCAAGTGTTAGGTGCCAAGTGTTAGGTGCCACGTGTTAGCCACCACTGACGTCGCCGCATCCAGATAATGCTCGATCTTTTCGCGTAGGTCGGCAGCATCGTCGCCTGGGGAGACGATCTCCACTGCGAGATCCGGTACCTGTGGAAATATTCGTCGAGGTCCTGGAAGCGGGCAGGGCCGCAAATTCCTAAGCGGACAAGATGGCTCCGGGCGACATTGGCTCTCGATTTCTATCTTGGTGTTTCGTAGCATCGCTCAGTACCGGCGCGTCAGTGGCAATCATTCATAACGTAAGGTCGCCGTCGGATCGATGCTCAGCGCCTTGCGCGTTGGCCCGAGGCAAGCCGCCAGCGCGACCGTCCCCAGGATCATTGCAACCGCGGCGAACGTCAGTGGGTCGGTAGCGCTCACCTGATACAGAATGCCGGCCAGCACGCGCGTCAGCAAGACAGCCGCCATGCCACCGGCGAACAGGCCCACTGCAACCAACCGCGCGCCTTGTCCCAGTAGCAGTCGCACTGTGTCCACCCGGCTAGCGCCTAACGCCACGCGGATTGCAATCTCGCGCGCGCGACGGCTGGCCGCGAACGACATCACGCCGTAGATCCCGATCAATGCCAGCGATAGCGCCACCACGGCAGCCAATCCCACCATTTGCAGCGCGAATCTTTGCGTCGCGACGGCCGCCGCTACCACCTGCCCCATCGGGCGAATCTCTTGGATGCTGAGATCGTTGCCCATCTGCTGCGCCATTTGCCGGACCGCCGGGATCAACGCCGCGGTATCGCCCGTCGCTCGAAGCGCCACGTAGTTGCCGAAGCTGGGGCTCTGCAGGAACGGCTCGTAGAATGCCGCTTGCGCCTGCGCGTCGGTGGGACTATCCTTCACGTCGCCTACCACGCCTACGATCGTCATCAGACTGCCGATGGTGTTGACATCTTGCATCGTATAGATGCGCTGCCCCACACAGGCTTCCACAGACGGCCAATACTGCAACGCCAGAGTTTTATTGACCAGCACTACCTTGGGCGCGTCGAAATGGTCCGACGTGGTCAGCCAGCGGCCGGTTAGCAGCGGCACGCCGATCGCTCGCAGGTAATCCGGGGAAACAGATTGATAATACGCGTGCATGTTCAAGTTGGCGGGCCTGGGGCGCCCTTCGATGCCGAATAGGGCGTTGTCATGGGCGCCGGTCCAGGGAAGATTCGAAGCCGCGCCCGCCGCCGTCACGCCCGGCAGTTGCCCCAGGCCCTCCACGAAGCGCTCATAAAATGCCGCGTACCGGCGCGCGCCCACCAGCTTGGGATATGAGAGCGCCGTGTTCATAGTCAGCACGTCGCGCGGGTTGAAGCCCGGGTCCACGCGCTCAAGTCCGAGGAAGCTGCGTAGCAGCAGGCCCGCGCCAATAAGCAGCACGAACGTCAGCGCGATTTCTGCGATCACGAATGCGCCGCGCGACCGGCTATGGCGCCGGCGCGTTGACGCGGCCAGAGCCGGCGCCAATCCGAATAGGAGTCCGGCCATGACCGATGTGCCCGCGGTGACCAGAACTACGCGCGCATCGAGGCTGATCGCGTGGAGGCGCGGTACCTGCTCCGGTCCAATGGCCACCAGCGTGTGCACGCCCCAATAGGCGAAGACCAGTCCCAGCGCGCCTCCGAACGCCGCCAGCGTGACGCTTTCGGTGAGCATCTGCCTCACCAGCCTCGTTCGCGTAGCTCCCACCGCGGTGCGGATCGCCATCTCCCGCTCCCGCACCGTGGCGCGTGCCAGCAGCAGGTTGGCCACGTTCACACACGCGATCAGCAGCACGAACCCGACAGCGCCGGCCAGTATTAGCAGCGTGGGCCGTGCGCTGCCGACCAGGTCATCCTGCAGCGGCCGGAGCTGGATTCGCCAATTCTTGTCGTCGGGATATTCCGATTCCAGGCGATTCGCAATGACATTCATCTCGGCCTGCGCCTCTTCGACCGTGACCCCGGCCTTGAGCCTCGCGATGGTGTTGCAATAGTGGAAGGCCCGCGGGACCCCCTGCGGATTTCCCAGCAGGTCGAAGGGCAGCCACACATCGACCCCCTCGCCGCGCGGCAGCCGGTAACCTCCGCCGACATGCTCGAATCCGGGCGGCATCACACCCACAATCCGGAACGGATAATCGGTGAGCCTGATCCTCTTGCCGATCACCTGCGGATCAGCCCCGAGGAGCCGCTTCCAGACGTTGTGGCTGACGATCGCCACGTCCGTCCCGCCGCTGGTGGCTTCTTCTTCACGCGTAAAGGCGCGGCCCAGCATTGGCTCCGCTCCGAACAGATGGAAGAATCCGTGCGAGATGCGCACGCCGTTGAGCCGCTCGGGACGCTCTCCGCCGTACTGCTGGTCCTGGCGGACGTAGATAGCGATGTCCTGGAAAACACGATTCTGCCTGCGGTAGTCGAGAAAATCCGCGGGCGACAAGGGAAACGTCTGGAATCGCTCTACCGGATTGTTCTCATACACGCGGACCAGGCGCTCCGGATCGCGATAGGGCAGCGGCTTCAGCAGTACGCCGTAAATGACGCTGAAAATCGCGCTATTGGCGCCGATACCGAGTGCAAGCGCCGCTATGGCGACGGCGGTGAAGCCCTGATTTCGGAGCAGCAGCCGGACTCCGAAGCGAAGGTCCTGCATCAAGACTTCGAGCCATCGCCACCCCCATGCATCGCGGCTTAGTTCTTTCAGAAGCAGCGTGTTTCCGAAGCGTCGTTGCGCGGCGTAACCAGCTTCATCGGGGTCGATTCCGTCCTCGGCTTGCTGCTGTGTTCTAAGTGCAATGTGCAGCTGCATTTCTTCTTCGAGGTCCGCATTAAGCTGTTTGCGACGAACAAGTAATCGCGTCCTGCGCCCAAGGTCACCCAGCCATCCCATGAAGACGCCCCTTTCACGCCGTTTGAATGACGCGTGTGATGGCCCGCTGCACACGCTGGAATTGTGACAACTCGGCTTCCAACTGCTTGCGTCCTGCTTTTGTCAACTTGTAGTAACGCGCCCGTCGATTCCCAGCCGTAACGCCCCATTCCGCCGTGACCCAACCTTTTACCAGCATCCTCTGGAGCGCCGGGTACAGTGATCCTTCCTCCACCTGCAGAACATCCTCCGAAATCTGTTGAATTGAATTGGCGATCTCGAAGCCGTGCATTTCAACCCCGCGAGCGAGAGTCCTCAGGATCAGCATGTACAAAGTCCCGGGCGGGATCTCATCGCGCGGCCGCATCGCGTCGACCTGTTGACATAGTTGAACTATGCCAGTGTGAATCGGTTAGCAAAAGATGTCAAGGGGCACTGCTCTAAACCTGGCTTCGCAGCGCTGGGAACGCCGCGGACTATTCGTATCTTAAAGCTTCAGTCGGATTCATTTGCGACGCGCGGTTGGCCGGCAGCATGCCGAAAATCAGGCCGACCGCGCAGCTCACGCTGAATGCGATCACGATCGAAGTAACCGACACGGGAATGCGCAGGTTATCAACGAAAAGCTGCACGCTCAACGGAATCGAAACGCCCGCCAGAATCCCGAGGATGCCGCCGCCCAGGCTGATGAGCACGGCTTCGGTGAGGAATTGAACCAGAATCTCGCTGCGTGAGGCGCCCACCGCCATGCGAATGCCGATCTCGCGCGTGCGCTCCGTCACCGTCACCAGCATGATGTTCATGATGCCGATGCCGGAAATGATCAGCGCAATGGCCGACACCAGCACCAGTACCAGGCTCAGGATGGTGGCGATCTTGCGTGCGGCGTCGAGAATCGCAGCCAGGTTCTGCACCCGGTAGCGTGCGCCGGGACGATGCCGGCTCTCGAGAATCTGCCGGATCTGCAATGTTACGGCCTCCACATCGTCGGGAGATTTCACCTGCACATCCAGCGGATCGATCCGCTCCATCTTGGTGAAGTAACGCAACACCGTAACAGGGATGAGAATCGTCTCCGACCCCAGTTCCGATTGGCCGAAGCTTTCCACTTTCTCCTTGAATGTCCCGATCACCGTAAACTGCAGCTCGTGAATCTTGATAATCTGGCCGACCGCGGCGGAAGTGCTTCCAAACATCCGCAGGGCCAGCTTCTCGGTAAGCAGGCCGACTTTCTGGCGCAGCGCCACGTCGCTCGAATCCAGAAACCGTCCCGAAAGCACCACCATGTTGCGCACCGGCTTGTAGAATTCGTCGGTGCCGATCACTTGGATGTCCTGGTCCTTGCCGTTGAACCGCATGCGGTCGAAGGTGTTCATGACGGCGGTGGCGGCCACAATGCGGCCTGCGAGTTGTTCGCGAACCGCCTCGACATCGGTCAGCTTGATGAAATCGGCGTCCACCTGGACGGAAGTCTGCTGGCTGCCAATCTCCGCCTGCGCGTAGACCAGGTTGGAACCGACGCCCTCGATTTGCTCCAGGATGTAATCTCGGCTGGTGAGCGAAATGGTAACGACCAGAATTACGGAGGCCGTGCCGATCACCATCCCCAAGCCGGTAAGCAGCGAGCGGATGGGGCTGGCGCGCAGCGCCTGGGCGCTGAAACTCAGCGCCTCACTGAAGTTCATTGCGGTTAGCCGCCCGAGACCTGGCGCAGCAGTTTCTGCGCGTCGGCGCGCGATGGGTCGTCCGGCGTCAACGGCGACGCCAGATATTTTTCCAGCAGCACCTTGGCCGTCTCGATATTACGCTTCGTCTCAATGTAAGTGGCGGCGCGCGCGTACATCACCTTGGGGGCATCGGGGGCCAGCTTTTGGGCGGCCACGAAAGTCTTGTCGCTCTCTTCGAACCGGCCCTGCTTGGCCAGAAATTTGGCCAAATCGATCACTCTGCCCACCTGGTGCGGGGCAAGCTGCATGGCGCGGCGCAGATATTTTTCTACATCGGGAAACTGCTTGTGCTTTTCCGCGATGCGCGCATGCGCGTAGCTGCCCTCGGCGGCGTCCCTTTCGGCGATGCGATCCGCAATCCGCTCGGCCTTATCCAGCCCGCCGCCAACGAATCCAGGCGCTTCCAGATAAAATTCGAACAAATCGTTCACCGCTTCAGAGTTTTTCGGATCGAGTTCCACGGCTTTCTCGAAACTCTGCCGCGCCTTGGAAGCCTGGCCGAGCGCGGTAAACGGGTTACCGGTCTCAGCCCGCCGGCCATACGCCCGTCCGAGCCAGTGATGATAAACCGAATTATCGGGCTCGGCCGCCACCGCCTGCTGGAAGAATTCCGTGGCTCGCTTGGCGTCGCCCATCATGAAGTAATTCTGGCCGACGAGCGCGAGATCCGCTGCGCTTTTTTCCTGCAGCGGCATCAGCAGCTTGAGTGATCCCTCATAATCTGTGTGTTTATAAAGTTCGAGGGCGCGGTCATACTCCGGCCCGGCGGCAAGCAGGAACGCGCAAGTGAGGGTGATTAATGAGAGTAAACGCATGCCGCGAACGTCCATCAAGCTAACCTATTCTAACTCAGTTACTTTGGATGACGCCCGTAAGCTGCGGGTTTCATAGGTAAAGCACTTAGTCGTAAATACAATAGAATGCGCGCTGTACGGTGTCGATGCCCAATTTGAGGCGAGGCAGGCGGCGCCGGGCATAAATAGCTTCCGGGCGGTCCGGGGCGGTCCTTGCGATCTGCTCATAGATACTGATGGCCTTTTGCCGTGCGGCTTCGGCGCCGTCGCGATACTTGGCCGCCTCCACGTAATCGTCCCCCGGCCGGGCAAGGCTGAGCGACCACCAGTTTTCGTACGCCGCGCCCACCGCGAGCGTCACATCGACCCGGTGCGGGCTGGCAGGATGG
>DATLVQ010000142.1:0-4081 GCA_035577325.1 Bryobacteraceae bacterium
GGCTCGTCAGCTTCATGGAATACGATCTTGGCTATATCGATCTGGAGGAGAAAACTCTGCAGCCCCTCGCAAATCCCTTCGGGCCAAAAGTGTTACCTATGTCTTAGGAACAATCTGTTACCTATGTGTCCGGTCCGGACATCGAACTTTTGGTGAGCCGGGCGGGACTCGAACCCGCGACCCTTTGCTTAAAAGGCAAATGCTCTACCACCTGAGCTACCGGCCCTGAGGGATGGACGATTTTCAGCTTAGCATATCGACCTTCACGCGCTGCCAAAATAGACGGCGCGAACCGCGAGTGGCAGAATATGTCCATGCCCGAATCCGTTGTTCTGATCGCAAACGGCGATCTGCGGTTGGCCGCCAATCAGAAATGCTGGCCGGCCCAGGCGCGCGCCGAAGAAGCCGTAATGGAAGCGATCAGCCGCGAAAAGCGTGAGGTGCGGCGCGGGCATCCCTTCGATGCGGCGAAGCAGCACGGGTTCATTGACAGCCAGAAACGCGGCATGGAAGTGTTCCGCGAGATTCCCACGGAAGCTCCACTAGTGGTGGTGGAGGCCGTCTGGCAGTACAGCCATCATCTGCTGCACGGGCTATACACTCATCGCGGCCCGATTCTGACGGTCGCCAACTGGAGCGGCGAGTGGCCGGGGTTGGTGGGTCTTCTGAATCTGAATGGCTCGCTCACCAAAGCCGGCGTGAAGTACAGCTCGTTGTGGAGCGCCGATTTTTGCGATGACTTTTTCCTGAGCGGACTGCGGCGCTGGTTGGCCGGGCAGGCCGTGGAGCATGACACCAGCCACGTACAGCCACTGCGAGACTTCAGGCTGCCCGCGCGCGCGGAGAAAATCGCTAGCGTGCTGGCAGCGGACCTCCGGCGCAACAAAGCCATCCTGGGCGTATTCGACGAAGGCTGCATGGGTATGTACAACGCCATCATTCCTGACGAACTGCTGCACCCCACGGGAGTGTTCAAAGAGCGGCTCAGCCAATCGGCGCTCTACGCCGCCATGCAGCGCATTCCCACGGACGATGCGCAGCGCGTGCGCGGCTGGCTGGATGCACGCGGCATGCAATTTCTCACCGGCCACGATCCCGAAACGGAGCTGACGGACGCGCAAGTCCTGGAGCAATGCAAAATGTACATCGCCGCCATGCGCATCGCCGATGAATTCGGTTGCGACGCCATCGGCATTCAATATCAGCAGGGCTTGAAGGATCTGACACCGGCGTCCGATCTGGCTGAGGGCCTGTTCAACAATGTGGACCGGCCGCCGGTGCGCGACGCCACCGGCCGCGTGCTTTATGAGAACCAGGCGCTGCCGCATTTCAACGAAGTGGATGAGTGCGCGGGGCTCGACGCCTTGGTCACCAACCGCATTTGGACCCACCTCGGCTACGATCCCGAAACCACCTTACACGATGTCCGCTACGGCGAATTGTACCCGGTGAACGGCGCCCGCGAATTCGTCTGGGTGTTCGAAATCTCAGGCGCCGTGCCGCCCAAGCACCTGATTGGCGAATACGCGGGTGCGGTTAGCGAGCGCCAGCCGCCCATGTATTTCCAGCTCGGCGGCGGCACGGTGAAAGGCGTCAGCAAGCCCGGCGAGATAGTCTGGAGCCGCGTGTTCGTCGATCACGGGACCCTGAAGGCCGACCTGGGGCGCGCGAAAGTGGTCGAACTCCCCCACGAGGAGACCGAGCGGCGCTGGCGCATCACCACGCCACAGTGGCCCATCATGCACGCCGTCACGTACGGCGTCACGCGCGATCAGATGATGGCGCGCCACAAATCCAATCACATACAGGTCGCCTACGCGCCCGGCGCAGAGATGGCGAACCTGGCCTTGGCCTCGAAAGCCGCTACGTTCCGTGAAATGGGGCTCGAAGTCAGTATCTGCGGCACCGAAAACGGGTTGTTATAATCCCGAGTAGACGTCCGCGCTGCGAACGTGGCGGAATTGGCAGACGCACCAGACTTAGGATCTGGCTCCCGAAAGGGAATGGGAGTTCGACCCTCCCCGTTCGCACCAGCTCAAGCTGGGGGCCACCGTTAACAGTTTTTCTTGCAAGGCCGGTAGGGGCTGCAGTTTTCTCATCAGTACTGAAAGCCTAGCCGCCGGTCAAGGTAATGCATTTTTCTGCCTGGGCGCAACGATTCGCTCGGCAGCCGAAGTCAAAGGGGAGCAATCAGCATCATGGAGATCGCGCACGAATTAATCCTGGGAACTGCTGAGATCGATCGGCTGGCGATTAAGTGCAGATCGTGCGGCGCGGAATTTGTGGTCTCGTTGAACCTCTTGAGCGCCTCAAACGCCACTGATGAGTCCTCCACAAGCCGCCAGATTCCTAAGAAATGCCCGTCATGCCCTCGTGACTGGTCGGATGTTCACAAGGTCGTCCGGGAATTTAGTGCGCGCCTGGAGGAACTGAAGCAGTGCGACGGGCTGAGCTTCCGCGTCCCGATGCCGGCGTCAGAGTCGAGAAAATAGAAACACCGGCGCCCGATGATCAGCTCGTGTGGTCCTGGATAACGTGTCTAGCGGTCATGGAGCTAGCGGTGGTTCTCCTCGTGCCGGCTGCTGGATCGCAGCAGCGGAAGCCCGCCGAAGGTCCTTCTCCCACGATCCGGGTCGAAGTGAGCGTCGTCAATATACTGGCCACGGTTCGCGACAGTGTCGCAAGAAACGGGCGGACGAGTCCCTTACATGGACAAGAAGCATTCTCTGCCGCAGGATTTCGACGAATTGCAGCAGGAGATGCGCAGCCAGTACGCTATTGGCTACACTCCGACCAACGTGAAGCACGACGACTCGTTCCGCCATTTGGACCTGCACACGCGTGATCATCATTAAAAGGTGCAGGCGCGCAAGGGCTACTACGAGATACGGCCGCCAAATTGATCAAGTGGACGCATGTTGGGGTTGACGTTGGCCCAGCTCAAGTCCCATGGTGGCGCCTACGCGATGGGCTCAGCTGGTGTGATCGAGAAAAATCTTCCAGCCATTCGCCGTCTTCCGGAACAATAGCGTGAAGATGCCGCTGGCCGGGCCGCCGGCTTCGATTGTCCGATCGAGGTGAAATCTGCCAATCACGGATGCAAACTCTGCGCCCAGCGGGGTGATTTCGATGGCGGAGAAGGTCAACTGCCCCATCTTCTCCTTCGTCGGATAGCGGCGGCGGTAATTCTCCAATACCTGCCGGTAGCCTTTCGTGATTGTGGCACCGACAAATGTAGTGCCGTCGCTCGACTCATAGCCCGACATGAAGTCGTCCACATCGCCGCGATTCCATGCGTTTTGCTGCCCAGAGAGGACTGCGCGTACCGCGTCTTCGGTGGACTGCGACTGTGCGTGCAGAGTGCCTAAGGCCAGCAGGATCAAAAGCGCGAGGCTAGCGACATTGGCCGCGAACCGGCGTAACCGCCCTCCACCAGTTCCTATCTCAGACGCCGATTGCTTGGGCCGAACCGCGCCGTGGTTAACGTGCATAGAGTTCCTAGGACGCCTCTAGCCGCGGGCGTTTAACGCCGCAGTCCCGGCGGCGCCGTGCTCTTCAACATGAGATGGCTGCGATGGCGGCTGTAGGTGAAGTAAATGATCTGGCCGATCACAAGCCAAACAAGCAAGCGCACCCAATTGGTCCACCCGAGCGAATACATCATGGCAAAGTTCCACACGATTCCGAGAATCGGTACCAGTGGAACCAGCGGCGTGCGGAAGGGCCGCGGCGTATCCGGATGAACGCGCCGCATTACCCAAACGCCGGCGCACACGATGACAAAGGCGAACAGCGTGCCGATGCTAGTCATTTCGCCGACCACAGACAGCGGCAGAAACGCCGAGAAGGGCGAAACGAATAGCATGAACAAGAGGTTCGAGCGCCATGGCGTGCGAAACTTCGGATGAATGTCGGAGAACACTTTGGGCACCAGGCCATCGCGCGACATAGAAAAAAACACGCGGCTTTGTCCCAGCAGCATCACCAGCATCACCGAAGTGAATCCGCAAATGATGCCAAATTTGATCAGGATTTTCAGCCAATCGTAGGGCGTTTGATCGATAGCGACAGCAACCGGGGC